>JAOPZG010000278.1 GCA_025964215.1 Conexibacter sp. | reverse complement strand
GCGGTCGAGAGGGTGCGCTTGGTGGGAGAGGCGGCGGGCGTCATGCAGGTATGAGTATGCACTCACTCACAGATGGTGTCAAGGGCAGGCGTCGAACAGCAGCCACGCGGCGCTGCGGGCCGCCGGCGCGCCGCCGGGAGCGCGGGGCAGCGCGCGGTCCTTGTCGCGCGCGTCGAGCACGAACTGCGCGGCGATCGCGGCGGACGCCGGCACGAACGCCGAGCCCACGTACGCGCCGCGCTCCTGCGCGCTGAGAATCGCGCGCGGGCGGCGGCCGGTCCACAGCGTGAGCTGCGGGACGGCGCGGCGGTTCGGCACGCTCACGGTCGCGCAGCGCGCGCGGCCGGCAAGATCATGGAGTTGGTCGAGGATGTGCGTCTGCGCGACCAGCGCGCTCCGCGTGCTCCGCAGCCGGTCGACCTGCGACGGGATGAACGCCACGCACCCCAGCGCGGTGATCAGCCCGAGCACCGCCCAGCGCGTCCGCCACGCGTCCCCGCGCGGGAGCTCCGTCCAGCCGCAGATCCCGGCGGCGGCGAAGATCGCGAGGATCGTCGCGGGGAGGAGCAGGTAGCGGGTGAGGATCGAGAGCCCCGCGGCCGCCAGGACGCAGAACGCCGCGACCGCCAGGACGCCCGCCGCCGCGCCGAGCAGCGGCCCGCGCGTCCGCAGCCGCCAGAGCGAGAGCACGCCGCCGACCGCGGCGCCGAAGAGCACCGGCTCGCGCAGGATCTCCCCGAGGCGACGCGGCAGCAGCGACGGGACGTGCTGCAAGCCGGTGACCCGCCCGAGGTCCTCGGCCGTCGAGCGCGTGCCGGTGAGCGAGTGCAAGGGGTCGCCGGTGACCGCCAGGTCGCTCAAGGCCCACAACAACGGCGCGCCGACCAGCAGCGCGACGTGGGTCCTGCTCAGCGCGCCCCCGCGCCGGAGCCAGATCACGTACGCGAACGCGAACAGCCACGCCTCGGGTCGCAGCAGTCCCGCCAGCGCGACCAGCGCCAGCACGGGCGTCCCGGCGCGCGGCCGCCGCGTCTCGACCAGCAAGGCCCCCAACAACAGGCAGATGTAGGGGATGTCGACGTAGGCGCGCACGCCGTAGCTCAGCACCGGCTCGCGCGTGAGGACGATCAGCGCCGCGACCACGCCGGTCGCGGGCGTGAACCACTCCCGCCCGAGCGCGTAGACCAACCACCCCAAGATCCCCAGCGCGAGGAACGCGAGCACCTCGAAGAGCCCCTCGCCGAAGCCGCGGCTGATCAGCGATCCCACAGCACCGACGAGCGTCGCCAGCGGATGCGGCGTCGGCGCGAAGGGCACCGTGTAGTCCGGGTTGCGCCCGTGGACGAGGTCGTGCCCCCACAGCAGCGCGTACTCGGTGTCGTAGTTGAGGAACCGCGCCGGCGCGGCCGCCAGCGCGACGAGCGTCGCGAGGGCGATCGAGACGGCGGCGGGGATGGCGAGGGGGCGCAGCCGCATCGGCGGCCGGGAAGCTACTGGGACCGCAGGTCGGCCAGGCCGGTCAGGAGCTCGCGGCCGCTGCGGTACCCGAGCTCCAGCCCGCGCTCCCACATCGACTCGTTGGGCGCGTGGATCGGGTCGTCGGGCAGCGTGAAGCCGGTGACGATCGCCGGGATGCCCTTGGCGGCGAAGTCGGCGACGATCGGGATCGAGCCGCCGCTGCGCACGAACGCGGGCTTGGCGCCGGACGCGCGCTCCAGCGCCGCGGCGGCCAGCGCGATCGCCGGCGTGTCGACCGGGAAGAGCGCGGGCTGCGCGCTGTGCGAGGAGACGACCTCCAGCTCCGCGCCTTCCGGCAGCCCCGAGCGCAGCAGGCGCACGAGCTCGGCGCCCATCGCCTCGGGGTCCTGGCCGGGGGCGAGGCGGATCGAGACGGTCGCGCGCGTGACGCCCGGGATCACCGTGCGGGCGTCGCCGGCCATGATCTGGTTGACGTCGACCGCGGTCTCCGAGCCGTTGCGCGCGACGTACTCGGCGCCCGCGCCCGGGTAGGCGGGGCGCGCGCCGGCGGCGGCCAGCGCCTCGTCGCCGGACGGCAGGACCTTCCAGGACTCGCGCTCGGCGTCGGCGACCGGTGCGATCCCGACGCGCAGCTCGTCGCGCACGCGGCCCTGGGCGTCCGGGATCACCTGCGCGAGCGCGAGGTTGGTGGCGTGCAGCGAGTTGAGCGCGGTGCCGCCGTACATGCCGGAGTGGAGGTCGCGCGTGGCCGCGCGGACGTCGAAGGTCAGTAGGACGACGCCGCGCAGGCCGACGGTGATTGCCGGCAGGTCGGCCGAGGCCATGCCGCTGTCGTAGACGATCGCCGCGTCGGCGCCGCGCTCGTCGGCGGCCAGCCAGGCGGCGATCGAGACGCCGCCGGCCTCCTCCTCGCCCTCGACCGCGACGCGCACGTTGACCGGCAGCTCGCCGGCCTTCGCCAGCTCGCACGCGGCGTGCAGCAGCGGCAGGAAGTTGCCCTTGTCGTCGGCGGCGCCGCGCGCGTAGATCCGGCCGTCGCGGATCTCGGGCTCGAACGGCGGGCTGGTCCACAGGTCGAGCGGCTCGGCGCCCTGGACGTCGTAGTGGCCGTAGATCAGGACCGTCGGCGCGCCGGCGCCGGTCGAGGCCTTCAGCTCGCCGACGACGAGCGGGTTGCCGCCGTCGATCGTGACGAGCTCGGCCTCGCCGCCGGCCGCGCGGACCTTGGCGGCCGCCCACTCGGCGGCGCGCTCCAGGTCGGCGGGGTCGCCGCCTCCCGTGGAGATGCTGGGAATGCGCAGCCAGTCGAAGAGCTCGTCGAGAAGGGGGTCGGCCATGCTCTGGAGCCTAGCCCGGCGACCGTCCGCACCCGCTCTACACTCATGGGTCCGTGCCTGCCGGACCTTCGCTCTACCGCCGCCATCGCCCGCGGACGTTCGCCGACGTCATCGGCCAGGAGCACGTCGTGCGCACGCTCCGCAACGCCATCGAGCAGGGCGCGGTCCACCACGCCTACCTGTTCGTGGGCTCGCGTGGGACGGGCAAGACGTCGATGGCGAAGATGCTCGCCGCGTGCCTGAACTGCGTCGACGGGCCGACGATCGAGCCGTGCGGGGTCTGCGAGTCCTGCGTGACGATCGCGAGCGCGACGTCGATGGACGTCATCGAGATGGACGCCGCGTCCAACAACTCGGTCGACGACATCCGCGAGCTGCGCGACTCGGTCCAGTACGCCCCGGTCACCGGCCGCTACAAGGTGTACATCTTGGACGAGGCGCACATGCTCTCGTCCGCGGCGTGGAACGCGTTCTTGAAGACCTTGGAGGAGCCGCCGCCGTCCACGATCTTCGTGCTGGCGACGACCGAGGCGCACAAGATCATGGACACGGTCGTCGACCTCTGCCATCGCTTCGACTTCCGGCGCCCGACGGTCGAGCAGCTCGCCACGGTCGTGCAGCGCGTGGCCGGCAAGGAGACGATCGAGATCGGGCCCGAGGCCGTCGCGCTG
>JAOPZG010000271.1 GCA_025964215.1 Conexibacter sp. | reverse complement strand
CTCGCCGTCGCGGAGCGGCGTGCGGAGCGCCGAGCGCAGCGGGGAGAACGGAAGGTCGGTGCCGAGGCCGGCCGGCGACTGACCGATCAGCACGCGGGCTGACCCGGCGCGGGCGGCGAGGAACTCGGTGACGAGCCGCGTCTTCCCGACGCCGGACTCGCCGGCGACGAACACGATCCCCGCCGACGCGCACGAGGCGCCGGCGGAGGCCAGCGCGCCCTCGAGCGCCGCGAGCTCGTCGCGGCGGCCGATGAACGCGTCGCTGGTGACCCGGGCCGGCATGCCCGAGCCATGTTCCCGCAACTCAGGCGTGCGCGGCGCGAGGGACACGCGCATCGCGCCGGCCACGGAACCGACCGAGGAGGGCCGCGCGCTGAGGGATGCGCGACAGGGGTCGGGTCCGCAGGCCGGCGCGCATGGCGTCCTCGTCGCGGACGGCGGCGAGAGGCTGGTGGAGGAGGAAGAGCATGGACGGCAGCTTGCGCCTGAGACGGGGCCGCCACATCGGGCGGACGGTGCGAGATCGGGACGCCGACCCCTTACTCCTGAGGACCGACCCCTTACCTGCGGCGGGTAGCGTTGGCGGGATGCCTGAGTCCTCGCCCCTGCGCGTCGCCCTGGCCGGGTACGGCCTGGCCGGCGCGAGCTTCCACGCGCCGCTGATCGCGGCGACCGACGGGCTGGAGCTGCGCGCCGTGGTGACGCGCGACCCGGCGCGGCGGGACGCGCTCGCTGCGTCTCACCCGGGCGCCGTCGCGGTGGATGGGCTGGAAGAGGTGGTGAGCGACGTCGACGTGGTCGTGGTGGCGTCGCCGAACCGGTTCCACGTGGGGTTGGCGCGCGTCGGCGTGGCTGCCGGGAAGCACGTGGTCGTCGACAAGCCGCTGGCGGTGAGCGCCGCGGAGGCGCGGGCGCTGGCGGCTCAGGCCGGGGCGGCGGGCGTCGTGTTGAGCGCGTTCCACAACCGGCGCTGGGACGACGACTTCCTGACGCTGCGGCGGGTCGTGGGGGAGGGGCGGCTGGGGCGCGTGCTGCGGCTGGAGTCGCGGTTCGATCGGTGGCGGCCTTCGATCAAGGAGGGCGCGTGGCGGGAAGGCGGCGACCCGGCGGACGGGGGCGGGTTGTTGTTGGACTTGGGGAGCCATCTGGTGGACCAGGCGGTCGTGCTGCTGGGGCCGGTGGTGTCGGTGTATGCGGAGCTGGGCGTGCTGCGGCCGAGCGCGGTGGTGGAGGACGACGTGTTCGTGGCGCTGCGGCACGAGAGCGGCGCGCGATCGCACCTGTCGGCGGGCGTGTTCGCGGCCGACGGTCCGCCGCGCTTCCGCGTGCTGGGCTCCGAGGGAGCGTTCGTCTCGTTCGGGCTGGATCCGCAGGAGGACGCGCTGCGGGCGGGGGCGTCGCCGTTGGATCCGGGGTTCGGGCTGCGCGAGCCGGGGCTCGCGGCGACGCTGAACGACGGGTCGGGCGCCGAGCCGCTGGCGATGGAGGCGGGGCGGTGGCTGGCGTACTACGACGGTTTGGTCGACGCGATCCGCGGCGGGGGCGCGGTGCAGGCGCCGGTGAGCGCGGCGGATGCGGTGGGTGTGCTCGAGGTGCTGGAGGCGGCGCGGGAGAGCGCGGCGCGGGGTGTGGTCGTCGCGGTGTAGCGCGCGGCCCCGCAGCGCCGGGGCAGGTGGTTCGGAGGCGAACGGAGATGCGGGTCGCCTCACCGCTCATATGCAGGGGTTCGACGACCCGGACCCCGCGGGAGGCCGGCAACCACGCCGCGAACCACCCACGCCCCGGCGCCCGCGGACGACGAGCCAGCGCCATGAGCCACCAACCCCGCCTCACTCTCCTCGGTGACGACGGACCACGCTGCGCGCCACGACCAACGCCCGCGCTGAGCGCCAAAAGCCCTCAGTCGACCGAAGCCCCATGCCCGCCGCCCCCCGGCGTATCCAGCCGCAGCCGCTGCCCCGCCCGCAGCACCCCGCCCGCCTTGGCCGGCAACTCCACGCCGTCCAGCAGATTCAGCCCCCGCGCGCCGTCCGCGCCCCCCTCAGCCCCCGGCGGCGCGTGCCGCCTCCGCTCCGTGATGAGCGAGAACGACATCTCGCTCAGCGCCTCGACCTCGCGCACGACGCCGTCGCCGCCGCGCCAGCGCCCCCCGCCGCCCGAGCCCCGCCGCACCGCGTACTGCACGACCCGCAGCGGGAATTCCAGCTCCAGCGCCTCGACGGGCGTGTTCAAGGTGTTGGACATCGCGACATGCACCGCCGACGGCCCATCCGCATCCGGACACGCACCCTGGCCGCCGCCCAGCGTCTCGTAGTACGAGAACGACTCGTTCCCCAGCGTCAGGTTGTTCATCGTGCCCTGCCCGCACGCGCGCCCGAAGGCCTTCAAGACGAGATCCGCCACGCGCGACGACGTCTCCACGTTCCCCGCCGCGACCGCGGCCGGCGCCCGGGCGTCGAGCAGGGTCCCGGGCTCCGTGATCACCTCCACCGGCCGGTGCGCGCCCGCGCTCGGCGGGATGTCGGCGTCCGTCAGCACCCGCACGGCGAACAGGCACGCGGAGCGCGTGACGGCCAAGGGGCAGTTCAGGTTGCCCGGGTCCTGCGCGGCGCTGCCGGTGAAGTCCAACACCAAGCGGTCGCCGTCGACGGTCGCGGCGACGCGCAGCTCCAGATCTCCGTCGACGCCCTCGAGGACGTCGACCGCGTGCCGGACACCATCGGGAAGGACCTCCAAGCACGCCCGCGTCCGGCGCTCGGCGTAGTCGAGCACCGCGGCGCACGCGTCGCGCAGGCCATCCACGCCAAGTCGCTCCGCGAGCTCCCGCATCCGCGCCGCGCCCAGCCGGTTCGCCGCGAGCTGCGCGCGGAGGTCGGCGCGGCGCTCGGCCGGCTGGCGCATCTGCGCGGCCAGCTCCTCGATCGCCGCCTCGTCCAGCACGCGTGGCGCGATGACGACGCCCTCCTCCTCGAGCGTCCGGGAGTCGAACGGCATCGAGCCCGGCACGCGCCCGCCGACGTCGGCGTGGTGCGCGCGCGACGCCGAGAACCCCAACAACTCGTCGCCGGCCAGGACCGGCGTGACGACCGTGATGTCCGGGAGGTGCGTCCCTCCGCGGTACGGATCGTTCAGCACCCATGAGCGGCCGCGCGCGTGATCTTCGCCGAGCACCGCCTCGACCGAGGCCGGCATCGCCCCGAGGTGGACCGGGATGTGCTCGGCCTGCATGACCATCTCGCCGTGCGCGTCGAAGAGCGCGGTCGAGCAGTCGCGCCGCTCCTTGATGTTGGCCGAGTGGGCGCTGCGCACGAGCACCGCGCCCATCTCCTCGCACGCCGCGCGCAGCGCGCCGGTCGCGACCTGCAGGGCGATGGGGTCGAGGGCGGTCACGCGCGCTCCAGGATCACGGTGCCGGTGGCGTCGGTCGCGCCGCGCCAGCCCTCGGGGACGACGAGCGTCGCCTCGGGCAACGCCACCACGCGCGGTCCGACGATCTCCTCGTCCTCGACATCATCAACATCCCACGCCACCTCCGGCCCCGGCTCGACGCGCGCCGTCCGGACCGTCACGAGCTCGATCTCGGCCTCGTCGTCGCGGTAGCCGTAGCGCTCCTCGTGCGCGCCGGCGAACGCGGCGCGCAGCGCATCCGCGCGCGGCGCCACGTCGCGCAAGGAAAGCTCATGCGACTGCCCGGCGTAGCGCGCGTCCCACGTCACCTCGTCGGCGTCGCCGGCGAGCGCCACCAGCGCCTCGTCGGTCAGCTCGGCACCGCGCAGCAGGACCGAGCGCGCCGCGTCCCGGCGCCGCTCCG
>JAOPZG010000088.1 GCA_025964215.1 Conexibacter sp. | reverse complement strand
TCGCGAGCGTGCCGGTCGCGAGGATCAGCGACGCGTTCCACGTCTTCAGCATCCCGCGCTTCTCCTGCACCATGATCGAGTGCAGGAACGCGGTGCCGGTCAGCCACGGCAGCAGCGACGCGTTCTCGACCGGGTCCCACGCCCAGTAGCCGCCCCAGCCGAGCTCCGCGTAGGACCAGCGGGCGCCGAGCAGGATCCCGACGCCGAGGAAGAGCCAGGCGCCGAGCGCGAAGCGCCGCGTCGCGCCGATCCACTCCGCGTCGACCCGCCGCACGACCAGCGCGCCGACCGCGAAGGCGAACGGCACCGCCCACAGCGTGTAGCCGCTGTAGAGCATCGGCGGGTGGATCATCATCGACGGGTGGCGCAGCAGCGGGTTGAGGCCCGTGCCGTCGACGGGCGTGACCGGCAGCGTGTCGAACGGCGAGACCGCGAAGACGAGCAGCCCGCCGAAGAACGCCGCGAAGCCCATCAGCGTGGCGATCGCGTAGGGCTGGACGTCGCGCATCCGGTTGCGCGTCAGGAAGATGACGAGGCTCGACCACATCGAGAGCAGCCACAGCCAGAGCAGCAGCGAGCCCTCCTGCGAGGACCACGCGGCGGCGGCCTTGTAGAAGAACGGCGTCGTGATCGACGAGTGCGACTGGACGACCGTGAACGAGAAGTCGTTGCGCAGGAACGCGAGCTCGAGGACGACGAACGCGGCGCTCGTCAGCCCGGCGAGCGTGTAGACCGCGCGGCGCGCGCTCGTGACCCACTCGCGCCGCCCGGTGATCCCGCCGTAGAGCGCGGCGACGATGCCGTAGACCGCGACGGCGAACGCCAGGAACGTCAGACCACGGCCGAGATCCGCCATCCGGACCTCAGGTCTTCTGGGTCTTGGACTGCTCTTGGAACTTCGACGGGCACTTGGTCACGAGCGAGTCCTTCTCGCCCACGAACGTGGTGCCCTGGCGCTTCACGGTGACGATGACCTCGCGCCCGCCACGGAACGTGTCCGCCACGGAGCCCGTGTAGCTGATCGGCACCGAGGCGGTGCCGTTGCGGTCGCGGACGCGGAACTGGTACGTCGTCCCGGTCTTCTTGATCGACCCGTCGACGACCTTGCCGGTGAGCTGGTAGCTGCGGCCGAGGTCGGAGCTCGCGAGGAGCTGCGACGGCGAGCGCGCCTCGGAGGAGGCGCTGAAGCTGGTGTAGACGAGCGCGACGGCCAGGATGACGGCGGCGCTCAGCGCCACGACCAGTCGTACGCGGCGCTTGCGTGCGGGGTCCATCGCGACCAAGTATCGCAGCCTCGGCGGCTCGCCTGCTCCACCACCGGCCCCACGAGTGGTTAGGGGACGCGTCCAGGCGCGCTCAAGCGCCATGTTGGTCCGACGATGACACGGAGCGAAACCTCCCGGCCCTTGTGGTGTCTGGAGGTTGTAGGCCCCCCACCATGCGCGTCCGCCCTCTTCGCCCCACCGATCGTCGTGCTCGAACCGAGCGCCGCCCGCACGTCTTCGGACGTCCGGCCGACGAGGTGGAGCCCGCTCCCACGTCCCCTGCCACGGTCCGGGAGCATCTGGCCGACGAGCATCTGGCCGAGCGGCGCCATCGTGCGTCGGTCGCCCCGCAGGACACGGCGCTGTACGGCTGCTCCTGTGGGTACCAGTTTCAGGCGTCGGTCTCGACGTCGGTCAGCTGCCCGCACTGCGGGACTGGCCAGGCGTGGTAGCGCTCCGGGCGCTCAGCGCGCCCGGAACGTGAACGCGCCCATGGGGTCGGTGCAGCCGCGGCCGAGCCCGTGGGCCAGAGGGGCGCTCGGCGTGACGGCGCCGTTCAGCGACGGGGGATGCGGAAGCTCCCGCTCGTGGTGCCGATCACGCCCGTGCTCCCCACCATCGTCAGGTGGACCTCGTAGCTGCCCGCCTTCAGCTTGCGCGCGGGGAAGCGGAACGTCCGGCTCTCGTCGCCGGAGGACGACGGCGTGACCGCGGCGCCGGAGCGGCCGTGTCCGCGGCGGTAGAGCACGGCCCTGGCGGGCACGTCGGGCCAGTAGCGCCCGGAGACCACGAAGCGATGGCGACGGGCCCGCCGCGTGCTCACGTCGACCGCCGCGAAGATCCGCAGCTGCACGGTGTTGGCCGCGCTCGGGGCCGCGTAGCCGACGGCGGAGACGCCGTAGGTCGCGCTCGCGAACGCCTGGAAGGCGAAGCGGTAGCCGCCGAGCGGATCGGCCGCGCCGGCCTGCCCGGCCACCGGCGCGAACGGGACGAGCGGCGAGATCTGCTGCTGCAGGGCCACCGCGATGCCGGGCGCGTTGGGGACCGTGCCCGACACCGTCACCCGCGTGCCGTACTCGGCCGGGTTCGGCGTGACGGCCGGGCGCGGCATCGCGACCAGCGGGAGCGTGCGGAACGTGCCGACCGTCGTGTCGGTCCCGCCGGCGCTCGTCCCCGTCGCGCTCCAGTGGTAGAAGGTCCCCGGCTGCAGGCCGGCGACCGGGAGCGTGGCGTCACCGTCGGCCGTGGCGGTCACCGGGCCGCTCGGGATCGGCACGCCATCCGGGCCGACCGTCGTCGCCGTGATCGTCACCGGGACGCCGTAGCTCGTCACGCGCACGTGCAGCGTGGCCGAGAACTGCGTGATGTCCGTCTCCGGGACCTGGATGATGTGCGGCACGCGGGGCGGCGTGAACTGGATCGTGTCGCCGTACTCGCCGCCGCTCGCGTTCTCGACGTAGGCGGCCATGTAGTAGCGCCGGCCCGGCGTGAGGCCGGTCACCGGCGCGGTGAGCGCGACGTCGTCGATCCCGCCGCCGACGGCCACGTCCGGCGTCGAGAGCAGCAGGTCGTCGGTCGTGCCGTACTCGAAGTGCGCGGTGCTGGGCTCGCCACCCGGGTTGACCTTCGCCTGGAACGTGGCGGTCGAGCCCGTGAGGTCGGCGACGCCCACCGTGGCCGCGCCCGGGGCAGCGGCCCACGAGGCCGCGGGGGCGACGCAGGCGAGGAGGACGAGCGCGAGGAGGACCGCGCAGGACACCGGAGTGCGGAGCATCGCGAGAACGTACAGCGGGCGACGGCACCGCGCCTACGACCCGAAGGTCCAGGTGAGGGGCGCTCAGTGGCCGGCGCGCGGAGATCGCCGCAAGTTTCCGGGAACGCGTGCGTTCCTCCTTCCATGGGTCGATTCTGGAGGAGGGCGGCCGCGGGTGCGGTCGTGGCGGCGGCGATGGCGGCGGGTGGCGCGGCGGGCGCGTCCGCGGCGCAGGACGGCGGTGGGACGTGGTCGTCCTACACGCGGCCCGCGCAGTACGCCGAGGTCACCGACAAGGACGTGCCGATCACGATGGCGGACGGCACGGTCCTGCGCGCGAACATCGCGCACCCGGACGCGCCGGGACGCTTCCCCGTGCTGATCACGCAGACGCCGTACGGCAAGGACGGCGCGGGGGTCGCGCTCGGGGGCGCGACCGACGCGCTCGTGGAGCGCGGCTACGTGCAGATCACCGTCGACGTGCGCGGCACCGGCGCGTCGCAGGGCTCCTGGGACTCCTTCGGCCCCAACGAGCAACACGATGGCTATGACCTGGTCGAGTGGGCCGCCAAGCAGCCGTGGAGCACCGGCGCGATCGGCCTCGACGGCCCGTCCTACATGGGGCTCAACCAGCTCTACACCGCCGCGCTGCGCCCGCCGCACCTCAAGGCGATCTTCCCCGTCGTGCCGATGGCCGACGGCTACCGCGACATCGTCTTCTCCGGCGGCGACATCAACGTGGCGTTCATCCCGTTGTGGTTGGGGTTGGTCAGCGGCGGCGGGCTCGCGCCGTCCCAGACGACGTTCGACGGCTCGCCGGCGGACCTCGTGAACGGCGTCACGACGCTGAGCCAGCACGTCGGCGGCGCGTTCTCGTTCACCGCGCCGACGCTCCTCGGGTCGCTCACCGGCGGCTCGGTGGCCTACGACGGCGCGTTCTGGAAGACGCGCTCGCCGATCGAGGTCTTGGACAAGATCCAGGTGCCGACGTTCGTCGTCGGGGGCCTGCACGACCTCTTCCAGCGCGGCGAGCCGCTGATCTACGAGCGGCTGAAGTCGCGCGTGCCGTCGCGCCTGCTGATGGGGCCGTGGACGCACATCAACGGGTCGCAGGGCGCGGGCCTCCCGGCCGACGGCGTGCCGTCGATCAGCGACCTCCAGCTCCGGTGGTTCGACCAGTACCTGCAAGGGATCAACACCAACATCCCGGCGATCCCGAAGGTCACCCAGTACACCTACGGCGACGAGCGCTACGAGACGCAGGCCGACTGGCCGGATCCGCACCTCGACCCGCAGCGGTGGTACCTGCGCGGCGGCCAGACGGTCTCGCGCACCGCGCCCGCCGCCGGCGAGGCGCCCCAGAGCTTCGTCCAGCATCCGGTCGCCGGCGTCTGCACGATGAGCACCGGGCAGTGGACCGCCGGCCTCGGCGAGCAGCTCCCGTGCTTCACCGACGACCGCCTCAACACGCTCTCGGGCGGCGCGTCCTACACGAGCGCGCCGCTGACCTCCGACGTCCACCTCTCCGGCCCGATCGCCGCGAAGCTCTGGCTGACGACGACGGCGAGCGACGCCGCGGTCTCGGTCCGGCTCGACGACGTCGCGCCCGACGGGACGTCGAGTGGGATCACCACGGGCTGGCAGACCGCGGCGTTCCGCGCGGTGGACGCCAAGCGCACGCGGATGGTCCGCGGCCACGTCCTGCAGCCGTGGCACCCGTTCACGCAGGCGTCGGTCCTCCCGGTCGCGGCGAACACGCCGACGGCGCTCGACGTCGAGGTCTTCCCGGCCAACTGGGTGTTGAAGGCCGGCCACAGCCTGAAGGTCGTGGTCGACCCGTCGGACTTCCCGCACGCGCTGCCGCCGCTGCCGGCGCTGCTCGCGCGGCTCGGCGGGCAGGTCAGCATCCTCACCGATCCGCAGCACCCGTCGGCGATCGAGCTGCCGACGGTGGGCACGACGTGCGCCGCGGGGACCGACGCCGCGGGCGCCTGCAAGTCCCTCCCGGTGCCGGACCTGACGCGCGGCTCCTAGGCGCCCGGCGCAGCCCGGGGCGTTGAGCATGCTGCGAGCGCGGCGACGAGGCGCGCGT
>JAOPZG010000231.1 GCA_025964215.1 Conexibacter sp. | reverse complement strand
TTGCAGCGCTGCCACTGACGGGTGTACGAGGTCGGCGAGCCGCTCCACGTCCCTGTCGTCGAGGTCAACGTGAGGCCGTCGGTCGTCGTGCCGGTGATCGCCGGCAGCGCCGTGTTGGCCGGCACCGCGGCGGCGTGGGCGACCACTCGGCCGTCGCGCTTCTCCGGAGGAGCCGTGTCCTTGACCAGCAGCGGCAAGCCGGCGCGGTAGTGACGGACGACCGCTCTGACGTCGATGGAGCCGTCGTAGAGCGCAGCCATGCGCGGAGCGCCCGTCAGCGCGCGCCGCCCCACCGTCAGTTGATGAGGTTGGTCTGCACCCGACGGCGAGCCGATCGAGTAGGCCTCGCGGGTCTGGCCGTCGACGTCGAGGCGAATACTTGCGTCGTCCCAGCTGACCGCCACGTGACTCCACGCCGCACGCCGTAGCGCCGTGCGGAACCGCAGCACCGACTTCCCCCACCCGAGCGTGACCCGGCGGCCCGCAGCGCGATGCGCCGACGTTCGCGGGCGAGCCCAGAACTCCACGGTCTCGCCCTGGTCGGTGAGGCCACGCACGCGCAACCAGTCCTCACCCACGACGAGCGCCCCTCCGAGGCCGCGCCCCGGACCTCGAACGACCTGCGCCACAGCACCGTCGTGAGCCATCAGCCGCGCCAGGTGAGCCTGCCGGCTGCTCCCGCCGCCGCCCGCCGCGAGGGCCGTTCCCGCAACGGCGCACGCTGAGACGAGCAAGAGGGCAGCAACGAGCAGCCGGCGCAAGCCGACGCGTCTGGGCATCACGAGAGATAGGTCCTTGAAGAGGCGGCTGGAGAGGGAGCGCGACGGACGGCGCTTCAGAGCGAACAGGACAACCTCTTCGCTCAGGCAGCCGGCACTGTAGAGCTACCGGACACGATTCTCAATCTCGGATAAACGTCCAAAGCGAAGCTCTAGATCATCAACTGAACAATTTCGCTAATCATTTCCTGCACCAGATGCGACCGCGACTACGGTAGATCGAGGGATCTCGCAGCGCGGAGGCGTCTAGTGACGCCTGCAAATCGTCGGGACTCTTTGACTCAAGACGCTTCCTGAGCCACGTGCCACGCGGAGCGAGATCTCCCGACTCTGCGCTCGTACGTCCATCAGAGGGTCACGCCGGACTCCGGCGCGGTCCGCGCACCCGCAGTCGCGCACGTCGGATCTCCTTCTCGACATCGAGCTTCCGGCGTCCTCGGTACTCGTTGATCACATGCGTGTAGACGTCGAGCATCGTCGAGATCTTGTCGCCCATCTGCTCGGCGATCTCGGCGATGGAGGTCGGTCGTCGCTCCCGTGCCGGAGGCGGTGCGCTCGCGCAAGGCAAGGGCTTGCCGTTCAACGACGGCACGGCTCAGGTCGTCCATCTACCGCCCGGCCGACTGGACCCGGCCCCGGCGGCTGTGGGCAGTTTCGGCGGATCGCCTTCGAACCGATGGACACGGTCCCCGAGCCGGATGCCGCCGCGATCTTCTGGTCGCTGACCGCCGCCGAGATGGAGGACCGACCCCCCGGTGATGTCGCGTGGACGCTCCGCGTCCGCCAACCGCCGGAGGCGCCGTACGGGCCGCAGGTCACGGGGTCGCCCGGGCGATCAGCGTGTCTACTTCGCCTACCCGCGCGGCGCTAGTGCCTGCGCCTCGCCACCCTCTGCTTGGCGTGGTCCTTGGGCTTTGGCTTGACGCCCAGCGTCACGTTGACGTGCGCGCCGACGATGGGCTTCTGGCCGGCCGGCCGCGATTGTGCGCGGATCACGAGGCCCCTGACGTGCTTGTAGCGCTTGGGCGTCGTGACCCTGCCGAGCCGGCAGCGCCAGACCGTCAGCAGCCGCTTGGCGTAAGCGACGCTGTGGTTGCGCAGCGACGGGACCCTGCACCTAGCCGTCACGACCACCGGCGCCCTGGCCGGCGCGACGGCCGTGATCGTCCTGGCGGCCGTCCCGCCGTTGCCGTCGTTGTCGGTCGCGCCTGCGGTCAGCGTGTACGTCCCCGGCTGGGAGAACGTCACCGTGGCGCTGCCGTCGGCGTCGAGCAGCGGGCCGGCCATCGGCGCGCCGAACGCGTTGCTGAACGTCACGGCGCGGCTCGCGACGCCCGACAACGCGTCGGTCGCGCCGACCTTCAGCGTGAATGGCTGGCCGGCGGTCACGGTGTCCGGGGTGGTGACCGTCACGGCCGGGGCCGTCACGTCCCAGACGGCGACCGCGGGAAGCCACGCCGTCGCCCTCGGGCTCCACGTGGCCACTGCGTCGCCCGCGTCGTCCCCCGCCACCGATGGTCCCTCCCAGTCCGCCGGCTCCGGGCTGACCACGGCCTCGGGCTCCTGCGCCGCCGGGCTCGGCGGGTTCCAGAGGACCGACCGCATCCCGCCGTCGGTCCTCTGGAAGAAGCTCAGCGCGCCGCCAGCGGACCCGAGCACCTGGACGCCAACGCCGCTCCCCACGGGCTCGTAGGTGTCCTGCTCCGGCACGCCCAGCGGGCCGTCGGCGGGCACGACGGCGGTGACCGCGTCGTCGTAGTTGTCCGCGCTGCCCTGCCACGCGAGCTGGATGGCCGAACCGGCCGCCCACGCAAGCCCGGGGCCCTTGGTGTCTTGTCCGGGGGGCGTGACGAACGTCGCGGGATCGAAGACGCCGTCCACGCCCGTGCGCGACAGCTCGACGCGGTTCGGGACCCTGCCGTCCTCGCTGCCCTCGAACGCGACCGCCGCG
>JAOPZG010000230.1 GCA_025964215.1 Conexibacter sp. | reverse complement strand
CGCCGCTGCACGATCGCCTTGCCGCCGCCGCCCGGGCTCCACGCGACGCCCTTGAACTTCCAGGGCTCGTCGGGCTCGGTCGTCGCGGTGAACGCGACGCGCTCGAGGATCACGCGCAGGACGACGTCGAGCTCCATGTGCGCGAACGTCGCGCCGATGCAGCGCCGGACGCCGCCGCCGAACGGGATCCACGAGTAGGTGTCGGGCCGCGCGTTCACGAAGCGGTCCGGGTCGAAGCGGTCGGGGTGCGGGAACAGGTTGGGGTCGAAGTGCGTGAGCCCCGCGCTGAGGCCGATCAGGACCCCGGCCGGCAGCCGGTAGCCACCGAGCTCGAACGGCTTCATCGTGTGGCGACCGGCGAACGAGATCACCGGGCGCATCCGCTGGACCTCGCGGATCGTCGCCTCGCGCAGCTCCTTGCCGCCCGCGTCGACCTCGGCGACCAGGCGCGCGAGCACGTCCGGGTGGCGCCGCAGCCGCTCGACCGCCCAGCTCAGCGTGTGCGCCGTCGTCTCGTGGCCGGCGGCGAGCATCGTGACGAGCTGGTCGCGGATCTCGGCGTTGGAGAGCGCGGTGCCGTCCTCGCGCCGGGCCTGGACCATCATCGCCAGGACGTCGAGGCGCTCGGTGAGGTCCGGGTCGCGGCGGGCGTCCTCGATCAGCGTGTCGAGGATCGCGTCGACCTTCGCGCGCAGCCGCAGGAAGCGCCCCCACGGGCTGAAGCGCCCGAGGTCCTTGTGGATCTGCGGGAAGCGCGAGAGCTGCTGGCCCTGCTCGGTCCACGGCGGCAGCAGCTCCTCGAGCTCCTGCGCGCGGGCGCCGCTCGCGCCGAAGACGGCGCTGAGGATCGCCCGCAGCGTGATCCGCTGCATCGACTTCGCGGTCTCGAACTCGACGCCGACCGGCCAGCGCTCGATCTCCGCGATCGCGATCTCCTCGATCAGCGGCTCGTAGGCCTTCATCCGCTGGCCCTTGAACGGCGGCAGCAGGAGCTTGCGCTGCTCCAGGTGGTGCTCCTCGTCGATGCCGAGCAGCGAGTTGTCGCCGAGGACCTTGCGCAGCGGGGAGCGCGAGCCTCCGTGAAGCGTCTTGGCGTCCGCGGTGAACGTGTGCTTGATGAGCGCGGGGTCGGCGAGGACGACCATGTGCCCGAGGCCGAGCACGTTGATGGAGAACATGTTCCCGTAGCGGCGGCGCTGGCGCTCGAGGTACGGGCGCTGGCGGTTCAGGATCGCGGCGGTCTGCCAGGGCATCGGCGTGCGCGGCCCGGGCGGGACGCCGTCGACGATGGTGGTGGCCTTGGTCGCGTTGGTGGTGGTCATCTCAGCGTCCCCTCCGTACGAGCCCCTCGAGGCGGTCGATCACGTCGTAGTACCTGGTCGGCGCGAGGCGCACGAGCAGGTCCAGGAAGACCGCGTCGGGGCCGACCCGGATCCGCGCCTTCTGCTTCTCGATGCCCTCGTGGATGATCTCGGCGGCGCGCTCGGGCGTCGTGCGCGCGAGCGTCGCGAACTCGCGCGCGGCGCTCGTGACGTCGGCGTGGTCGCCGTGGTAGTCGGCGCGGAAGCGGGCGTTGGCCACGATGTTGGTCTTCACGCCGCCGGGATGGACGACGGCGGCATGGACGCCGGTGCCCCGCAGCTCCTGGCGCAGCGCCTCGGTGTAGCCGCGGACGGCGAACTTCGAGGCGCAGTAGGCGCTCTGGTGCGGGAAGCCGACGAGGCCGAAGACGCTCGAGGTGTTGACGATCGCGCCGGAGCGCTGCTCGAGCAGGATCGGCAGGAACGACGTGACGCCGTGCACGACGCCGTGGAAGTTGACGTCGAAGACCCACTGGTCGTCCTCCGGCGAGGCGTCGGCGACGCCCTGCAGGACCGTGACGCCCGCGTTGTTGAAGACGAGCCCGATCGGCGCCGGCGCCCAGGTCTTGACGTCGGCCGCGAAGGCCATCTGCCCCTGGCGGTCGCGCACGTCGAGCTTGCGGGTGAGGACCGGACCCGAGATCGACGCCGCCGTCTCCTCCAGCCCCTCCTCGTTCCAGTCGGCCAGCGCGACCGGACACCCATGCGCGGCCAACCGCCGCGCCGTCGCCTGCCCGATGCCCGACCCGGCACCCGTGATCACTGCCGTCCGGCCGTTGATGCTGCTCATGCGTCTCCTGACACCCCGGCTGGTACACACGCGTACCAGCCTGACGGGGTGTCAGGATACTGATCGGTATCTGGATGTCCAGCCCGGCTACCTCCGCCCTCCCGTCACCGTGAAGCTGTCGGTGAGATCCGCGGTCGAGGAGTCGCCCGCGAAGACGTCGATCTCGCCCGGCTCGACCGTGAACCTGCCGCCGTTGTCGTAAAAGCCGACGTCGCTCGCGTCGAGGCGGAACGTCACCGTCTTCTTCTCCCCCGCGGCGAGCGTCACGCGCTGGAAGCCGCGCAACCTGCGGACCGGCTGCGAGAGCGA
Source organism: Conexibacter sp. (assembly GCA_025964215.1). Lineage (GTDB taxonomy): Bacteria > Actinomycetota > Thermoleophilia > Solirubrobacterales > Solirubrobacteraceae > Baekduia. Next base: position 1,228 of record JAOPZG010000230.1, on the reverse strand, counting down.
GGCGACCGGGTCGTGGATGTAGAGCTGGACCACGTCGTCGCCCGCGCGTGAGCCGGTGTTCTGGACGTCGGCCGAGACCTGGACGCTCCCGCGTGCCGGCATCGACTTGGAGGACAACTGCAAGTTGTCGATCTTGAACGTGGTGTAGGACAACCCGTAGCCGAACGGGTAGAACGGCGCGCACGTCGGCAGGTCGCGGTAGCGCGAGTTGTACTTCGACGTCGCGTCGCACGGCCGGCCCGTGGGCTCGTGGTTGTAGTAGATGGGGACCTGGCCGACCGTCTGCGGGAAGCTCACCGGGAGCTTGCCGCCGGGGTCGACCTTGCCGAACAGGACGTCCGCGACGCCGTTGCCCGCCTCGATCCCGCCGAACCACGCCTCGACGATCGCCGAGGAGCTCGCGTCGACCTTGCCGAGCGTCAGCGGGCGGCTGTTGAAGAGCACGACCGTCACCGGCTTGCCCGTCGCCTTGACCGCGTCGAGCAGGTCCTGCTGCTTGCCGGGGAGATCGAGGACGCTGCGGACCTCCGCCTCCCCGCCCTGGCCGCGCGTCTCGCCGAGCGCGAGCACGACCTGGTCGGCGGCCTTCGCGGCCGCGACCGCGTCGGCGAAGCCCGCGTCCGAGCCGCACTCGTTGGCCGGGTCGTAGAGGTCGTTGTCGATCATCTTGCAGCCCTCGGTGAACGTCGCCCCCGGGTTCTGCGCCTTGATCCCCGCGTAGAGGCTGACCGCGTCCTCGTCCTTGCCCTGCCCCCACCACGGGCCGAGCATGTCGTGCTGGTCGTCGCCGAGCGGGCCGATGACCGCGACCGACTTGCCGGGGTCGAGCGGCAGCGTGGTGCTGTCGTTCTTGAGCAGGACGACCGAGCGGCCGGCGGCCTTGCGCGCCGCGGCGCGGTCGGCGGGCTGCAGCGTCTTGCCCGCGACCTGCGCCTGGTCGGCGTACGGGTGGTCGAAGAGCCCTGCGCGGAACTTCACGCGCAGGATCCGGGCGACCGCGTCGTTCAAGCGCCGCATCGAGATCTGGCCGGTCGACAGGAGCTGCTTGCCGCTGTCGCGCAGGTTCGTGCTGACCATCTCGGAGTCCGTGCCGGCGTTCAGCGCGAGCGCGCCGGCGGACGGGCCGTCGGCCGCGACGCCGTGGCCGCAGGGCCCCTCGTCCGGGTTCTTGGGCGGGCAGGCGCGCAGCTCGGCGACCGCCGTGTAGTCACTCTCGATGAAGCCTTTG
>JAOPZG010000206.1 GCA_025964215.1 Conexibacter sp. | reverse complement strand
CAGGCTGCGCGGGTCGGTGACGCCGGCGCCGAGGCTCAGCGTGCGGTGCGCGTCGAAGGTCGGTGCCGCGCCGGTGGCGGCGCGGGCGTCCGGGAGCGCGCCCGAGGGCAGCGCGAGCAGCGCCGCGGAGGCGCCCAGGATCAGGGCATGGCGAGGACGGAGGGACATCCTGCCCCGGATAGTCGGCACGTGCGGCGTCGCGCTGCAGGCGAGCGGTGTGGCCGATCGAGCCCTAGGTGCGCGGATCGATGGGGCTCGAGGGCCGTTCCGGGTGCATGCGCTTCCGACTGCTGCTCCTCCTGCTGGTCCTCACCGCCGCGCTCGTGCCTGCCGCGGGCGCCGGCGCCGCCGACTCCCACGCGCCCAAGGGCGCGCGCCTGGACTGGCTGCCGAGCGACGAGTGGGTCATGTCGGCGTGGATGCCGTTCGACGAGTCCCGCCTCGACGCCGTGGTCAAGACCGACCACGACGAGCTGGTGTCGTGGCTCGACGACCACCGGACGCTGTTGCAGTTGGCGAAGGCCCACGGCGTCCGCGGGAGCACCGCGCAGCTCGCCCACGCGCTCGTCGCTCCGCGGCTGGCGCACGTCCGCCCCGCGATGCGGCCGGTGCTCGAGCGCCGCGCGCGGACGATGCTCACGCAGGCGCACCTCAGCCGCCACGTCGTCTTCCACGTCTTCCACACCCCGGCGATCCCGAGCGCGGCCCGCGGCATCTTCGGCGTCTCGCCCTCGCGGTTCCGGACGCTGCGCGACCGCGCCATGACGCCGATCGCGATCGGCGCCGCGGGCGGCCGCAGCGCGGCGCACGTCCGGGGCGCGTTGTGGTCGCTCTTGGTGGCGCGCGCGGCGCGGGGCGTCGCGGTCGGCGCGATGAGTCGCGCGGAGGCCGACCACCTGCTGGCCGAGCAGAAGGAGCAGCTCCCCGTCTACATCGGCCGCGCGTTCCGGACGCCCGAGCAGCAGATCGCGTTCCTGTGCCGCGTGCGCTGAGCGTGAGTGGCGCTCAGCGCGGCGAGGCTCTGCCGGGATCCGGGTCGTTCAGACCCGAATGTCGGGGTTTGAACGACCCGCATCGCCCTTCGGGCCCGAATCGCCCGGCCGCGCGGCCGCGCTGGCACCGCGGCGTCGCGAACTACCCCATCAACCCCGGCTCCAGCGCCAGCAGCGCCGCGACCGGCAGCCCCACCACGTTGAGGTAGTCGCCCTCGATCCGCGACACGAGCACCGCGCCGCGCTGCTGGATCGCGTACGCGCCCGCGCGGCCTTGCCACTCGCCGGTCGCGACGTACCAGTCGATCGCCGCGTCGTCGAGCTCCCGGAAGGTCACGGCCGTGACCTCCACGGCCACGCGGACCGACCCGTCGCGCACGAGCGCCAGCCCGCTGACGACCTCGTGCGTCCGGCCCGAGAGCCGGCGGAGCGTGGCGCGGGCCGCGGCCTCGTCGGCCGGCTTGCCCCAGATCTCCGACCCGGTCGCGACGAGCGTGTCGCAGCCGATCACGAGCTCGCCCGGACGAGCCACCGCCAGCGCCTTGCGCCGCGCGTTCTCCACCGCGACCGCGCGCGGCTCCCCCTCGCCGTCCTCCGCCACGTCGGAGACCCGGACCTCGAAGTCGAGGCCCAGGTCGCCGAGGATCGCGCGCCGCTGCGGCGATCCGCTCGCCAGCACCAGGCGAATTAGAGCTCCGGGAACCAGATCCCGATCTCGCGCTCGGCGGACTCGTCGGAGTCCGAGCCGTGCACGAGGTTCTTGCCGACCTCGATCGCGAAGTCGCCGCGGATCGAGCCCGTGTTGGCCTCGAGCGGGTTCGTGGCGCCGATGAGCTGGCGCGAGGCCTTGACGACGTCGTCGCCCTCCAGCACGGCGGCGACCAGCGGCGCGCTCGTGATGAAGTCGACGAGCTCGCCGAAGAACGGGCGCTCGGAGTGCTCGGCGTAGTGGGTCTCCGCGGTCTCGCGCGGGGTCTGCACGAGCTTCAGCGCGGCGATGGTGAGGCCCTTGCGCTCGAAGCGCGCGAGGATCTCGCCGGTGAGTCCGCGCCCGAAGGCGTCGGGCTTGACGAGGATGAGGGTCCGGGACACGGACGTGCTCCTTGGAAGAGGGGTTCGGGATTCGGGGTGCAGCGACCGGGGACTCTACGAGCCCGGCTCGCTCACCGCCGCCTGCTCGAGGTCGCCGGGAGCGCGCCGGCGGCGGCGCCGCGGCTGCGGCGTGACGCCCGGGATCTCGGACTCGCAGTAGGGGCAGATCTTCCACTCGGGGTCGAGCGGCTTCGCGCACGTGCCGCACGGGTCCTTGAGCTTGCGCAGGCAGTGCGGGCAGCGCAGGAACTCGTCCTTGACCTCGTGGTCGCAGTGCGGGCACAGCAGGTAGCCCGCGCCGTGCAGCCGCGCCTCGGCGGCCTGCATCTCCAGCTCGCGCTCCCGGACGTCGTCCAGGAACTCCGGCGGGCGCACGATCATGTAGACGATCGTCCCCACGAACGGGAACAGCGCGGCGATCGTCGCGCAGCCGATCAGCATCGGGTCCTCGATGCGCCGCCGCGCGTCCGCGAACGTGTAGTAGATCAGCGCGACGTAGATGACGATGAGGAAGAGGACGAGCAGCTTGACGGCCGTGTTGAGGCCTGAGCTGTCGATCCCGAAGACCGCTTCGACGGACATGTGCCTTCAAATCCTAGAGAAAGAGACGGCCCGAAGCTGGGCTTCGGCCGGTGGGCGTCTTCGACGCTCCTAGAGGAACAGTCGGCCGAAGCCGTACCCAACCCCGAAGAAGATCAAGATCACGAGCGCGACGCTGACCGCGACGATCGCGATCATGGCCCCGACGCGGGGGCCGTCGTCGTCGCCGTTCACAGCGAGCTCCGGGCCGCGCCGGCGGGGCGCAGCAGGTCGGCGATGAGGTAGATCGAGCCCGTCGCGAGCGCGACGCCGTCCGGGCCTGCGAGCGCCCGTGCACGCTCCAGCGCGGCGCGGGCCTCCCCCACGATCTCGACCTGCCCGGCGTAGCCGAGCTGGTGGCAGAGCGAGGCGAGCGTCGCCGGCGGCAGCGCGCGCGGCGTCTGCGCGCGCGTCGTGACGACCGCGTCGCAGAGCGGGAGCAGCGTGCGCAGCATCCCGGTCGCGTCCTTGTCGTCGAGGACCGCGAGGCACGCGACGAGCCGGCGGCCGGCGACGAAGCCGGTGAGCGCCTCGGCCAGCGCGGTCAGCCCGCCGGGGTTGTGCGCGCCGTCGAGGACGGTGTCCGGACGCTCCG
>JAOPZG010000200.1 GCA_025964215.1 Conexibacter sp. | reverse complement strand
CGCGGCGGTGGTCGAGCGCGGCGCCCGCGACGTAGCGCAGCCGCCCGCCGCCGGCCTTCAGCCGCGCCTGCCACTCCTGCTCGTCGCCGTAGAGCTCGCGGGTCTCGTCGAACGGCCCGACGCGCGTCAGCGCCGTGCGCCGGACCGCCATGTTCGCGCCCCACGCGTGCTCGCAGTCGCGGTCCCGCGGGCCGAGGTCGAGGTGCGTGATCGGCGGGTCCTCGCGGCCGCAGAACCGGAGGTCGTGGCCGTCGAAGCGGGCGAGGATCGGACCGGTGAAGACGCCGACGTCGGCCGGCTGCGCGGCGTCGGCGACGATCAGCGCGGCGAGCCAGCCGGCGTGCGCCTCGACGTCGTCGTCCACGTAGGCGAGCAGCGGCGCGTCCGTCTCGCGCGCGCCCGTGTTCCTCGCCGCGTTGAGGCCGAGCGAGCGCTCGTGCGCGACGTAGCGCGCGCCGTGGCGCCGCGCGAGCGCCTCGGTCTCCGCGCTCGGGCCGTCGTCGACCACGAGCACGTCGGCGCCCAGCGCGGTGGCCTGCGGGACGATCGAGGCCAGCGCGACGTCCAGGTACGCGGGGCGCCCGGCGGTGGGGAGGATGACGGCGGCGGGCGCGGGCACGGACGGGTGGGACGTTAGTGGAGGTTGGGGGACGGTCCCCCGGCGCGCCGCCCCCGGCCTACGGCGTGATCGAGGTGAAGGACAAGTCCCAGAGCCCGTCGTACGGGTTCGGCACGCCGGCGACGTTCGCGGCGTGCACGAGCGTGCTCTGGTCCCAGACGAACGGGATCCCCGCAGCGTCGCCGACCAGCTGCTTGTCGATCGCCGCCCACTTGGCGAGGCGGTCGTCGCCGACGGCCTGCGCGGCGGCGTTCATGGCGGCGTCGACCTTCGGCTCGCGGAAGAGCGAGAGGTTGTCGGTGTAGGAGCCGATCGCGCTGCCCTTGAAGACCGGCGCGAGCATCGACTCCGGGTCGGCGGAGTCCTTGAACCACCCGGCTACGCACATCGCGACCTTCTTGGCGGGCCGCTGGCACCAGTCGTTGTAGACCGCGTCCTGCGCGACGAGCCGCACGCGCACCTTGATGCCGAGCTTCTGGAGCTGGCGCGCGGCGACCTGGATCTCCGCCCGGCCGGGCTGCGTCTCGGTTGCCACGAGCAGCAGCCGCTGGTGGCCCGTGTACTTCCCGGACTTGTAGCCGGCGGCCTTCAGGTACTTGGCGGCGAGCGCGGGGTTGCCGGACGCGTTGGCGCTGTTGAAGTGCTCGATGTCGGGGAAGCCGTTCAGGCCACCGGCCTCGGCGAAGCCGGGGAGGTCCGGCGGGAGGAAGTGGGTGGCGATCGGCCCGGCGTCGGCGCCGCCGCGCGCCTGGCGGGCCGCGATGCGGTCGAAGCCGGCCATCACCGCACGGCGCACGTTGACGTTGTCGAAGGGCTTGATCCGCGTGTTCATCGAGAAGTAGCGGAAGCCGCCGGAGGAGACCGTGGTGAGGAGGTTCGCGCCGGTGGCGCGGATCCGCGCCAGCGCGGCGGACGGCGGGGTGGTGTCCAGCAGCAGGTCGCGGCCGGCGGCGACCTGGTTGGCGGCGGTGTTGACGCTGGTGGCGTCGGTCTTGATCGTGATGGCGTCGAGGTAGGCCGGCCGGTAGTCGGTGGCCCGGTCCCAGCTCGGGTTGCGGACCAGCTGGATCGACCGGTTGGGCTTGTAGCCGGTGAGGGCGCCTGCGGCGTTGTTCTGCACCATGTACGGGCCCGTGAACGCGACGTGCGTGTTGTAGGTCGACGTCTTCTTGGCGTCGAACCTCTTGGCGTACTCCTTGGGCACCGGCACGGTGATCGGCATGACCAGGGAGGCGGCGAACGCCACGCCGGCGGGGCGGCGCAGGTGGAAGACGATCGTCCGGGGGTCCGGCGTGGCGATCCCGGAGATCGCCTTGACGCCGTGCGTGGGCCGCGTCGGCGCGCCCTTGATCGCGTCGAAGTAGTTGGAGTACTGGCCGCCGACGTTGGTGGAGAAGAAGCGCTCGACCGCGTACTTGACGTCGGCCGCCTGGACCTCGCGGCTGACGGGCGGCGCGTAGCGGATCCCCGGCTTGAGCGTGACGGTGACGGTCCGGTGGTCGACGGAGATCACCGGCTGGTCGGCCGCGAGGTCGGGCACCGGGTGCAGGGCGTCGGTGGGCGCGAACGAGTAGAGCGGGCGGTTGGTCGCCAGCGTGACCATGTAGCCCAGCGTGTAGTACGTGTGCCCGGGGTCGAGGAAGTCGACGTCGGAGGACGCGAGCATCGTCAGGCTGCCGCCGGGGACCGGTGCGGGAGCCTGCGCGCGGGCGGCGCCCGCGACGAGGAGCGACATGGTCGAGAGGATGACGGCGGTCCGGAGGACGAACCGTTCGGGAATGCGCACGCGGCCGAGCATCGCGCCACCCTACGCATCCCGCCGTGTCCGCGCGGCGCCGCGCGCTAGTAGCGTCGCGCGTTCGTGATCCTGTTCCTGCACAACCGGTACCGCACGCCCGGCGGCGAGGAGCGCGTCGTGGAGGACCTCGCGTGGCTCGTGCGCTCGCATCTGGGCGAGGAGGCCGAGCTGCTGGAGCGCGACAGCGCCCAGGTCGGGCCGGCGCGTGCGGCGGTCGGGCTCCTGCGCGGTGGTCTGGAGCCGGACACGGTGGGGGACGCGGTGCGGCGGAGTGGGGCGCGGATCGTCCACGCGCACAACCTCACGCCGTCGCTGGGCTGGCGCGCGCTGGCCGCGGCGCGGGCGGCGGGCGCGAAGACCGTCCTGCACCTGCACAACTACCGGCTGGTCTGCGCGGTCGGCACCTGCGTGAACCCGGCCGGCGAGGACTGCACGCGCTGCCACGGGCGCGACACGCTGCCGGGCGTGCGGCTGGGCTGCCGCGGCTCGCGCGTGGAGGCCGTCACCTACGCGGCCGCGATCGCCGCCCACC
>JAOPZG010000193.1 GCA_025964215.1 Conexibacter sp. | reverse complement strand
GCAGCGGGTTGGAGGAGCACCCGCTGCCGGGGATCGGCGACGAGGGCGCCGGCGCCACTGAGGCGCTGCGGGCGGCGTACGCCGCGCAGGAGCGCGCTGTCCTCGCGCTGGCCGAGCACCTCGACGGCTACGCCTGAGCGCTCTACCCTGGCGGCATGTGCCGCAACATCCGCACGTTGTACAACTTCGCACCGCCCGCGAACGAGGACGAGGTCCGCGCCGCCGCGTTGCAGTACGTCCGCAAGGTCAGCGGCTTCACCAAGCCCTCCCAGGCCAACGACGAGGCCTTCCACCGCGCGGTCGACGCGATCACCGAGGTGACCGAGCGGCTCCTGGGCGAGCTCGTGACCAACGCGCCGCCGAAGGACCGGGAGATCGAGGCGGCCAAGGCGCGCCAGCGAGCGCAGGCGCGCTACACGATCACGGCTGCGGGCTGAGCGTCCGGGCGTCTCGCGAGCGCTCGCGGGACTGGGCGGGTCGAGGGATCGGTCCGTCCGGATCCTGGTCGCTCTGGTCTCCCATAGGCAGCTCACAGCGACCCGGATCCGCGCTTCGGCCGTGAACCACCCCCGCCCCCGCGCTTGCGGACGACGCCGGGCGCCACGAGGCGCCAGCCACCGCTCACTCCCTTCGTCGCGGCCGAACCCCGCTGCGCACCGCCAACACAAACGCGCGGAGCGCCGCGGGTGCGCCACGCCAACCCGCTCAGCGGACGACCGCTAGCGCTTCGCGCCGGCGCAGCGCCGCGCCGCCGCCGCGCCTCGCGCTACGAGCGCGATCCGCGCCCGCAGCGTCGCCACCGACGCCACCCGCGCCTTCGACGCGCAGCGCGCCGCCGGGCGCTTCTTCACCGGTGCCGGCGTCGACGCCGAGGCGGCCGCGCCGCCGGAGGTGAAGTCGGTCACGTAGGTGCCGGCGCCGTGGACGCCCGCGACCGGCGCGCCGTCGGCGATGCCGATGCCGATCTGCGTGAAGCTGCCGGTGAGGATGTTGGCGCGATGGCCGGCGCTGTGCATCCAGCCGTCGACGATCGAGGCGGGGGTCGCGAGCGAGCCCGAGCCCCAAGCGATGTTCTCGCCGGCGCTCCAGCTCCCGCTCGGCACCCAGCCGGCCGCCTTGATGCGGTCGAGCATCGTGCCGCCGCCGGGCGAGACGTGGTCGAAGAACCCGCGCTCGACCATGTCGGCGGCGTAGTCGTCCGCCGCGCTGTCGAGCTTGCCGCTCTCGCTCAGCGGGCTCAGCCCGTGCGCGCCACGCTGCTCGTTGAGCAGGCACAACGTCGCCGCGACCGCCCCCGCATCCGTCGGCGCGACAGCTCCACCGTCACACGCCGCCATCGCCGCAGGAGCAGCCACGGCGAGCGCCACGAAGGCGACCAGCGGTCCAACGATGCGACGGGCGAGGCGATGCACTCCGTCCCGCATCGAACCGGTCTGTCAGACACTGAACCGAACTTGACCGGCGTGGACGGGTGTCCGATTCCGCAATGGCGCTAAGCGGCGTCCTGCTCCACCTTGACCGCGGTCCCGTACGCGACGACCTCCGTCACCGCGTCCGACAGCGAGTTGGCCGTCATCCGCATCGAGATCACCGCGTTGCCACCGGCCAGCACCGTCTCTTGGCGCAGCCGATCCAGCGCCTCGCGGCGCGCGACGGTGAGCATCTTGGTGTACCCGCCGACCTCGCCGCCGACGAGGTTGCGCACGCCCGCGCCGAAGTCGCTGAACATGTTCCGCGTGCGGACGGTGATCCCGAAGACCTCGCCGCGGTGCTCGAGGATCCGGTGCCCGGCGATCTCGTGCGAGGTCGCGACGGTGACCGCCCGCCAGCGCTCGTCGGCCTCCACCGCAAGCGGCACGCGCCGCGCGACGACCTCCTCGGGCGAGGGGATCGGGCTGACGGGGACGTCGTCGCGGGCGCTCTGGGTCCAGCGCACGCCGTCCCAGTAGCGGGCCTTCCTGGCGCCGGTGGGATCGGGGTACCAGCCGGTCGGCGTGCCGGGCGTGAGGGGCGTCGGGTCGCTCATGCGCGCGACCCTAGATCACTCCCGCCTGCGAAGAGGTGGCGGGCGTCCCCGGCCGTGCGGGGCCGGGAACGCCTGCCGCGACCGCCATGTTCCGGTCCAGCGGAGAACGGCGGTCAGTGGGGTCAGCCGATCATGAGCGAGGTGGGGTCGACCGGGTCCACGCGGACCGGGACCGTCGCTCCGGGCTGGAAGCTGGGGATGGCGATGCGGGAGATCGTCTGGCGGTGGGTGACGGCGTAGGGCGCGGCGCCCTCGACGATCACCGCGAGGTCGAGCTCGATCGTCGGGTCGTCGTTGACGGTCATGCCGGTGTCGCGGATCGCGGTGATCGTCGCGGAGGCCACGCGGCCGTTGGCCATCAGGTACTGGGCCTTCTGGCCGTCGACGTCGCCGAGGGCCTCGCTGGCCTGCGCGACGCCGTCGCGCATCGCCCGGAAGCCGCCGACCACCCCGCGGTGCTCGGGCGGCGTCATGGCCTTGGCCTGCTTCTGGAGGTTGCTGATGTCCTTGAGGAAACCCATGTCGTGCGCTCCGGGGTCGAGGGGCGGATCTGCCGACCGTAGGACGGCACGGCGCCCCCGTCAGTGTCGGAGCGGTCTCAACGTCGCGGCGTCATGAGCGCCACGCGCACGCCGAGCCCGGCCTCGCGGGCGACGACGGCGATCTCGCGGCCGGCCTGCACCGCGGTCCGCGGCGCGCCGAGCACGCCGTCCCCCATCGCGGCCCTGGCCGCGGCGAGGTCGTCGGCCACCAACGTGATCCCCCACAGCGCGGCGGGCGCGCCGGAGGTCCCGGGCACCGGCTCGGGCGGCCCGACGACCTCGAGCAGGACGTCGGCGAAGAGCAGGAAGCCCTGGCGCAGCGGCC
>JAOPZG010000187.1 GCA_025964215.1 Conexibacter sp. | reverse complement strand
GTCTCCGACAAGCGCGGCATCGTCGACTTCGCCCGCGGGCTCGCGGAGCTGGGGGTGGAGATCGTCTCCACCGGCGGCACCGCCGCGGCGCTGACCGAGGCCGGCCTCGAAGTGCGCCCGATCGGCGACTACACCGGCTTCCCGGAGATCATGGACGGCCGCGTCAAGACGCTGCACCCCAAGCTCTACGCCGGCCTGCTCGCCGTCCGCGACAACGAGGAGCACCTCGCGGCGGCCGACGCGAACGACATCGAGTTCGTCGACCTCGTCTGCGTGAACCTCTACCCGTTCGAGCGCACCGCGGCCAAGCGCGGCGTCGGCGAGGCGGAGGTCATCGAGAACATCGACATCGGCGGCCCGACGATGCTGCGCGCCGCGGCCAAGAACCACGCCTACGCCGCGGTCGTCGTCAAGCCCGAGTCCTACGACGCGATCATCGAGGAGCTGCGCGACGCCGGCGGCACGCTCTCGATGCCGACGCGCGAGTCGCTCGCGGCCGAGGCCTTCGCCTACACCGCGCGCTACGACACCGCGATCGCCCGCTGGTTCGCGGAGAAGAGCGAGGACTTCCCGCCCCTCGTCATCCGCGCCTTCGAGAAGGTCGTCGACCTGCCCTACGGCGAGAACCCGCACCAGCGCGCCGCGTTCTACGCGCAGGTCGGCACGCGCATGAACGTGCTCTCGCAGGTCAAGCAGCACCACGGCAAGCAGATCTCCTACAACAACATCTTGGACCTCGACTCCGCGCGCAACCTCGTGCGCGAGTTCGAGGTGCCGGCCTGCGCGATCGTCAAGCACAACAACCCGTGCGGCGCCGCGATCGGCGCGACCGCCCAGGAGGCCTACGAGCTCGCCTTCGCGTGCGACCCGATGAGCGCCTACGGCGGCGTCATCGCGCTCAACCGCACGGTCGACAAGGTCACCGCCGAGCGGCTCCACCAGCAGTTCATCGAGGTCCTGATCGCGCCCGGCTACGACGACGACGCGCTCGCGGTCCTCACGCAGAAGCAGAACATCCGGATCCTCGAGGACCAGGAGCGCCGCCTGCCCGCGCTCGGCGAGCCCGAGATCCGCCAGGTCACCGGCGGCCTGCTGATCCAGGACCGCGACAGCGGCCGCGACGAGCGCGCCGACATGGAGGTCGTCACCGAGCGCCGCCCGTCCGAGCAGGAGTGGTCCGACCTGCTCTTCGCCTGGCGCATCTCGCGCCACGTGAAGTCCAACGCGATCGTCCTGGCCCGCGACAACGCGACGCTCGGCATCGGCGCCGGCCAGATGAGCCGGATCGACTCCGTCCGCCTCTCGGTCGAGAAGGCGCAGGTCGACTCGCTCGCGGGCGCCGCGCTCGCCTCCGACGCGTTCTTCCCCTTCGCCGACGGCCCCGAGCTGGCGATCGCGGCCGGCGTCCGCGCCGTCATCCAGCCCGGCGGCTCCGTGCGCGACGACGAGGTCGTCGCGGCCGCCGAGGCGGCGGGCGTGACGATGGTCTTCACCAAGCGCCGCCACTTCCGCCACTAGTGAGCGAGACGCAGCGCTGCCTCGCCGACGCGTTCGCCGCCGGGTGATTCCCGCTCCGAGCAGGGCCTTCTCCTTCCGTCCGGCGCGTCGCGCAACCTTGGCCGCCGCGTGAGCGCCACGAAGACCATTGCCCGACACGGATTGCGGGCGTGGCAGGTCTCCGCGCTCGAGGCGATGAGCACATGGGAGTCGGGGCCCTTCCTGATCTCCGCGGCCCCGGGCGCGGGCAAGACCCGCCCATCCATCGAGATCGCCAACCGCCTCCTGAAGGCGAAGGCCATCGACCGCGTGGTCGTCGTCTGCCCGACGACGCCGCTGACGCGCCAGTGGTCGATCGCGGCCGGGCGGCTCGGCCTCAACCTCGCGCCGGACGCGCCGGAGCTGATCCCGCCGCGGGACTTCCACGGCGTCGCGGTCACCTACGCGAAGATCGCCTCGGTCTGCACGCAGTGGGGCGCCCAGTGCACGGGCCGCACGCTCGTGATCGCCGACGAGGCCCACCACCTCGGCGAGGAGCTCGCGTGGGGCGAGGGCTTCGCGCTCGCGTTCCGCAACGCCGCGCGCTGGCTGCTGCTCTCCGGGACGCCGTTCCGCTCGGACACCACGCCGATCCCGGGCGTCCGCTACGACGCCGAGGGCGTCGCGGTCGCAGACATCGCCTACACCTACGCCGACGCGGTCCGCGAGGGCATCTGCCGGCCGGTCACGTTCATCCCGTACGACGGCACGCTCCAGTGGCGCTCCGGCGACGACGTGATCGAGGCGGGCTTCGACACCGTCCTGACCACGCGTGAGGCCTCGCGCCGCTACCGGACCGCGATCTCGGCCGAGCTCACCGACGGCCTCCCGCGGATCCTCGCCGCCGCGCACGCCAAGCTCCAGGAGGCGCGCGCGGCCGGCCACCGGGACGCGGGCGGGCTCGTGGTGGCCGCGGACTCCGACCACGCGCGGAAGATCGCCAAGCTGCTCAAGGACGTCAGCGGCAAGTCGCCGCTCGTCGTCCTGCACACCGAGGCCGGCGCGCACAAGAAGCTCGCGGCGTTCACCGACTCGCGCGAGGAGTGGATCGTCGCGGTCAACATGGTCTCCGAGGGCGTCGACATCCCGCGCCTGCGCGTCGGCGTGTACGCGAGCGCGGCCAAGACGCCGCTGATCTTCCGCCAGGTCGTCGGCCGCTTCGTCCGGACGATCGCGGGGCGGCCGGCGGACATGTCCTGGCTCTACCTGCCGGGCGACCCCGTCCTGCGCCGCCACGCCACCGACGTCGAGGGCGAGCTGCGCCACGTCCTGCGCCGGGGCGAGTCCGACGAGGAGCTCTTCGACGAGCGGCCGGAGCGCGCCGAGAGCGAGAAGGGCGAGGCGGTCGAGTTCGTCGCGCTCTCGGCCGACGTCGCGCCGACCTCGCAGATGTCGCTCTTCGGCGGCGGGCCGCCGGTCGTCGCGGCGGCCTCGCCGATCCTGCCGTCGTTCACCGCGGCGGTCCCGGACGAGCCCGAGGTCTCCGCCTCGCGCCTCTCGGCCTTCGAGCGCCGCACGATCCTGCGCGACAAGCGCCACCGCCTCGTCGGCGACCTCGGCCGCCGCGACCGCCGCCCGCACGCCGAGATCAACGCGTGGCTCAACCAGGCCGTCGGCGTCACCCGCGTCGAGGACGCGACGATCGACCAGCTCGAGCGCTCGATCAACCTCCTCCTGGACGCGCTGGCCGGCAAGGCCGCCTCGCGCCGCTAGTACGCTCCGGCGGTGCCCGACGCCGCCCGCAAGCCCTCGCCCGACGACCTCCGCGCCCGCGCCGAGGAGCTGCGCCGGCTGCACGTCGACCCCGCGATCCTCGTGCTCGTCAACGTCTGGGACGCCGCCAGCGCGCGGACCGTCGCCGCGGTCCCGGGCTGCCGCGCGATCGCGACCGCGTCCTGGGCCATCGCC
>JAOPZG010000186.1 GCA_025964215.1 Conexibacter sp. | reverse complement strand
GGGAGCGTCTCGCGCAGCCCCGGCGGCCACGGCCGCGAGACGTGGCGGCTGCCGGCGGCGCTGAAGCGCCAGGGCAGGTCCACCGCCTTGGTGATCCCGATCCGCGGGCCGGCGATCAGCGTCGGGTGCTTCCAACCCTCCTCGCGCGGGTGCAGCAGGATCGGCCCCTCGTACAAGTTGGTGTCGTTGAGGTCGAGGTCGATCCCGAGCGCCTGGGTCAGCTTGCCCGGGCCGTTGCAGAGGTCGATCTCCTTGCCCACGCCGCGGCGCGCCATCATCCGGTCGACGCCCTCGATCGGCTCGAGCGCGCGGAGCAGGACGGCGGCGCCGACCTCACGGTGCTCGCAGACCGCGTTGAGCAGCGCGTGGATCCCGTAGGAGCGGTAGACGTAGGCCTTGCCCGGGTCGCTGTAGAGCACCGAGGTCCGGGCGGTCAGCCCGACGTACGCGTGCGAGGCGGGCTCGGTGTGGTGGTAGGCCTCGGTCTCGACGATCACGCCCGCGCAGCCGTCGTGCTCGACCACGCAGCCGACGAGGTCCTGCGCGACCTCCAGGACCGGGCGGTCGTAGAAGGACGGCGGGAGCGCCACGGCTAGGCGCCGAGCAGCGCGCGGGCCTGCTCGAGCTGCTCGCGGACGCGCGGCAGCGCGGTGCCGCCCTCCGAGGCCTTGGACTCCAGCCAGGAGGACTGCGCGAGCACCGCGCGGGCGTCCTCGCCGAGCGCGGGGATCGCGACGTCGGCGAGCGACTTGCCGCTCTCCACCGACTCGCGGACCAGGCCGGCAATTACGCCGTGGGACTCGCGGAACGGCGTGCCCTGCTTGACGAGCAGGTCGGCGAGGTCGGTCGCGGCGATCAGCTCGTCGCTCGCGGCCGCGCTCATCCGCTCGCGGTCGAAGCGGGCGCCGGCGATCATCCCGGTCGCGGCGGCGAGGCAGAGGCGGAGCGTGTCGACGGAGTCGAACAAGTGCTCCTTGTCCTCCTGGAGGTCCTTGTTGTAGGTGAGCGGCAGCGCGTGCATCACGCCGTGGAGCGCCTGGAGGTGGCCGACGATCCGCGGTGCCTTCGCGCGCAGCAGCTCGCCGGCGTCCGGGTTCTTCTTCTGGGGCATGATCGAGGAGCCGCTCGACCACGCGTCGGGCAGGACGAGGAAGCCGAACTCCGAGCTCGACCACAGGACGATCTCGGCGCCGAGGCGCGAGAGGTGCGTCGCGCAGGTCGCGGCGGCGCTGAGGTAGTCCAGGATGAAGTCGCGGTTGGCGACGGCGTCGACCGAGTTGGGCGAGACCGAGGTGAAGCCGAGCTCGCGCGCGACCATCTGGCGGTCGGTGTCGAAGTTCACGCCGGCCAGCGCGCCGGCGCCCAGCGGCATGACGCCGCAGGCCTGCTCGACCGCGGCGAAGCGGGCACGGTCGCGCGCGGCCATCCAGAACCATGCGAGCAGGTGGTGGGAGAGGTAGATCGGCTGCGCGCGCTGGAGGTGCGTGTAGCCGGGCAGCGCCCAGTCGAGGTGGCGCTCGGCGGCCTCGACGAGCGTGGTCATGTAGGTGGTGAGCTGGGCCTGCGCGTCGCGCGCGGCCTGGCGGGTGAAGAGCGCGACGTCGGTGACGACCTGGTCGTTGCGCGAGCGCGCGGTGTGCAGCGTGCCGCCGGAGCGGCCGACGAGCTCGGTCAGCCGCCGTTCGACGGCCATGTGGATGTCCTCGTCGTCGGGCTCGAACGGGAACGTCCCGTCGCGCAGCTCGCCCTCGACCTGGTCGAAGCCGGCGAGGATCGCGTCGCGGTCCTCCTCGGTGATGATGCGCTGCGCCGCGAGCATCTTCGCGTGCGCGCGCGACTGCGCGACGTCGTGGGGCCACAGACGCTGGTCGAAGCCCAGCGACGTGTTGAGCTCCCGGAAGGCCGGGTCCTGCGGTTCGGCGAAGCGCGACATATCGCGCGGAGTCTACGAGCGGCCCAGCGAGTCGGCGATCTGGGCGACCTGGGTCGCCAGCGCGAAGCCGAGGAGGTAGAGCGAGAGGCCCCAGCCGACCCAGGCGGCGGAGCCCGGGCCGTAGAAGCGGCGGTCGCGGGCGCGCCAGTCGACGATGCCGGCGATCAGCAGGCAGAGCAGGCCGAGGGCCATGAGCGCCCAGGGCGTCCAGCCGGCGATCAGGTAGCGGACGTCGAGGTGGAACTCCGAGGCGATCGCGGCGATCGTCCGGTGCCAGAGGAGGATCGGCAGGCCGAGGGCGCCGAGGAAGCCGATCGCGCCCGTGCGGCGGGCGTTGCGGCGCGCCGCCTGTTCACGCTGCGACCGGGAGCCCGCGCCCATGCGCGGGATCGTCCCACGCGGCGCGAGCGGCGTCAGGCCAGGATGTCCGTCAACGCGGCCGGCTTTGGCACCAGCCCCGCTGGAGGATTGCTGCCAACGCCGCCGCGACGCGCGCGACCTGGTCCTCGCGCAGCGCGGGGAAGAACGGCAGCGCCAGCGAGCGCGCGGCGATGTCCTCGGCGACCGGGAACTGACCCTCGCGGTAGCCGAACTCGTCCTTGTAGTAGGACATCAGGTGGATCGCCGGCAGGTAGGGCTTGGACTGCACGCCGCGCTCGCGCAGCGCGCGGATGACGTCGTCGCGCGAGGGGCCGTCGTGCGGGACCTGGACGACGAAGACGAACCAGCCGCGACGGTCGCCGGCGATCGTCG
>JAOPZG010000183.1 GCA_025964215.1 Conexibacter sp. | reverse complement strand
CGCGCGCCTGCCCCGCGGCCTGCTGAGCCTTCTCCTGCGCCTGCCCGGCGACCTCGGTCGCCTTGTCCTTGACCTGCTCGCCGGTCCCGGCGTCGGTCTGGGTCATCGGTCCTCCCTGTGCATCGGGAACGTCAGTTGCTCCATGGCTCCCCGAGTCAGAGGACGACCCAAACAGCAACATCCGTGATTGGGCGGCGCGCCGCTTCGGGAAGCTCGCCACGCGATCTCGACCCGAAAGGAGCGCGATGTTCTTCCATCATCGTGACCTCGCTTACACCGTCCGCGTCGACAACCCCAACCCGGTGTTCGCCCGCATGCTGCAGCAGGCCATCGGTGGCCCTGAGGGTGAGATGCGGGTGATGAACCAGTACCTGTTCCAGGGCTTCGGCCATCGTGGCGAGAAGAAGTACCGCGACATGTTGCTCTCCACCGCCACCGAGGAGATCGGCCACATCGAGGTGCTCGCCACCGCGGTGGCGATGAACCTCGAGGGCGCGAAGGCCGAGCTGGTCGACGACGTCGTGACCAACCCGGCGGTCGCCGCGCGCATGGGCGCGCTGGAGCCCCGGCACTTCCTCAGCGGCGGCTTGGCGGCCATGCCCTCCGATGCCAACGGCGTGCCGTTCAACGCGGCCTGCATCGACGCCGGCGGCAACCTCATCGCCAACATGCGCGCCAACGTCGCCGCGGAGGCGATCGGGCGCACGCTCGCCTGCCGGCTCCTGGAGCTGACCGACGACCCGGGCATGAAGGACATGCTCAACTTCCTCATCGCCCGGGACACCATGCACCAGCAGCAGTGGCTCGCCGTCCTGGAGGAGCTCGGCCCCGAGCAGGCCACCAACGCGCCGGGCGACTACGAGAACACCGCCGACAACCAGCAGCACGCCTACGCGTTCTTCAACCACCTCATGGACGAGAGCCTGCCCGCCGACGCCCGCTGGACCTCCGGGCCCTCGCTGGACGGCAAGGGCCAGTTCACCCTGGTCGAGCCCGCTCCGGCGCTCGGGCAGGAGCCCCGGTTGCAGAAGGCGCCGCCCGAGGTCCACGCCGGTGCCGAGGCGACCGACCCGACCGGCGCCAGCGCCGCCTCGCGCTTCACCCGCGCGCTCGGCAGCGCCGTCGACAAGGTCACGCCCGGCGCCTCCTGAGCCCAGGCCCGGCGCGAGCCATGTCCCCTCGTGCGACCGCGCGGCCACCGTTTCGCCTCGAGGTGGAGCTCCACCTCGAGGTGGTGGTCGTACGCGCCCGCGGCGTGCTCGACGCCGATGCCGCCGAGCAGCTCGACGAGTGCCTGCGATCCCTCTGGGAGGTGGGGCTGCGTCGCCTTCGCCTCGATGTCGTCGGCGTGCGGGAGACGAGCCCCGAAGGGCGG
Source organism: Conexibacter sp. (assembly GCA_025964215.1). GTDB lineage: Bacteria > Actinomycetota > Thermoleophilia > Solirubrobacterales > Solirubrobacteraceae > Baekduia. The sequence continues at coordinate 3,625 of JAOPZG010000183.1, read as the reverse complement.
GCGACGCTCGGCCGCTGGGAGGGGCTGATCGGCCTCCGCGCGCCCGCCGAGCCACGGCTGCCTTAGACGTCGCAGGTCCCGCACCGCGCCCCGGGCTCCGGGGTGACGGTCAGGCGACGGGCGCAGCCCGCGCCGCCGCGACCGCGGCGCGCGCGCCGCCGTCCCACACGGGCCCGTGGCCCGTCAGGACGTAGCGCGCGTCGGTCGCCGCCAAGGCCTCGAGCGTCGTCCGGTTGCGCTCGCTGTCGACCGTCGCCGCACGCGCGACCAGCCGTGGCCCCTTGCGGGCGGTGTAGGGGTCGTAGGTCACCAGCGCGTCGCCGGCCAGCACCGCATCTCGCTCAGGGAAGTGCAGCGCGCGGTGACCTAGCGTATGGCCCGGCGTCGGCACGATCCGCGGTGCGCCCGGGACGGGCAAGCTGCCCCCGTCGCCATACCGCACCACCTCCCTGATCGGAGACGGCCAGAACGCACGATCACGGACGAAGCGGGCGACGTGGGGCAGGGCTTGGACCTGTGTGGCGAAGTACACGGCCCGCGGTCGCTCGTGGTCATAGCGCCACGGATGCCGGGTCAACGGCACGTCGTTCTCGTGCACGTAGACGGGGATGCCGAGCTCGGCCCGCGCGCGCTCGGCGAACCCGACGTGGTCGAAGTGCGCGTGGGTCAGCACGAGCGCGCGGACGTCGGCGGCGGTACGGCCCAGCTGGGGCAGCGCGGCGTGCAGCGAGTCCCACGACCGCGGAACGCCGGCGTCGACGAGCGTCAGCCCATCGGCGCCACCATCGACGATGTACCAGTTCGTCTTGTCGTCCTCGACGCGATGGATGCCCGGGGCGGCGTCGATCTGCAGCATGTCCACGCACTTCCCGCCGGGTACCGCGCCGCACACATCGGCGACCCCGTCAGCCCGCGCGACCGTTCCGGCTGGCGCGATAGGCGGCGGCCCGCAGCGCGTCGAGCCGGCCTGCGGCCTGACGGAAGTCCGGCGCGGCGTGCAGGATCGGGTCGAAGCTCGCGGCCTCCGGCGGCGGCGGGTCGAGCCGTCGCGTGACGTGGACCTCGGCCAGCGCCACGACTTCACGGCGCCCAGGATGCGCTGCGCCCAGCGCGAAGCGACCGGGCCCCACGGAGCGGGCGACCAGGACCGGGCGAGACCGACCGATGCGATACCGCAGCAGCCCCGTGAACCAGGTTCGCTCGAAGCTGCGCGCGGGCGCCAGGGTCCGGTGGGACGGCGGTGGCGGAGACGACGCGAGCAGCAGGTCGAGCGGCCTGCCCGGGCCGTCGAAGTCGTGCAACCGCAGCGCAAGGCCAAGGATGTCGGGGAGGACCGGCGGGAGTCCGATGGCCCGCGAGAGCCGCAGCAGCGAGTCGAGCTCGCGCGGCGCCGAGAGCGCCGCGACACCCGGGACGGGACGGGCGAACGTGGTCGTGGCCGCCCACGTGACGCCGCGGGGGTGCAGCGCCCGGTCCCCGCGCGCACGCGCGAGAAGGCCGAAGCCGGCCGCCACCGCCTCGCTCACCCTCGCGCCGCCGCTCATCGCGTCTGGCGCTACCCGCTGGTGCGTGAGGCCAGCCGCCGAGGCTCGGCCCCGTCGCAGGGTCGGAGCGACCGGGCCTGCCCCGACACCGCGCCGGGTAGGGCGTCCACCATGGCCCACGAAGAGCTGCCCGGCGACCCGCGCTCCCTGTGGTTGGACGGACCCGAGGCCGCCGGTCTCGGGGCGCAAGCCCTGACGGCCGACCTCGAGGTCGACGCGTGCGTGATCGGCGGCGGGATCGCGGGCGTCACCGCCGCGCTGGAGCTGGCGCGCGGCGGGCGGTCGGTCGCCTTGCTGGAGCGCGACCGCGTGGGCGCCGGCGTGACGGGCCACAGCACCGCGAAGCTGTCCTCGCTGCAGGGCAGCACCTACTCGGAGCTCGAGCGCCGCCACGGCGCGTCGGGCGCCGCCGGCTACGCGGAGCTCAACGAGGGCGCCATCGGCTACGTCGTCGACCGCGTCCAGGTCCTGGACGTCGACTGCGACCTGCGGCGTCGTCCCCACGCGCTGTTCGCGTGGAACGCCGAGCAGGCCGAGGAGCTGGACCGCGAGGCGACCGCCGCCGCGCGTGCCGGTCTCGACGTGCGGCGCACCGACGACCTCGGCCTCCCGTTCCCGATCGCGGGGGCACTCGTGCGCGAGGACCAGGCGGAGCTGCAGATCGGCACCTACGTGATCGCCTTGGCCGAGGCGCTGCGCGCCGCGGGCGGCCAGGTCTTCGAGACCACGATCGCGACCCACGTGGGCGAAGGCTCACGGCCGACCGTCCGCACGTCCGGCGGCGCGCAGGTCCGGGCCCGCGACGTCGTCGTCGCCACCCACTACCCGATCCTGGACCGCGGCCTCTTCTTCCCGCGCTTGACGCCGAAGCGCTCGTACTGCCTGGCCGTGCGCATCCCGGGCCCGCTGCCCGAGATCATGGCCATCGCGATCGGCTCCCCCATCCGCTCGCTGCGCGCCGCGCCCGACCCGGGCCGGCCGGGCGAGGAGCTGCTGGTCCTCGGCGGCGAGGGTCACGCCGCCGGCGAGGACGGCGACCAGACCCCAGAGCGCTACCGAGCGCTGTGGGACTTCGCGCAAGAGCACTTCGGCGCGACCGAGGCGACGCACCGCTGGTCGGCCCACGACATGACGACCGCCGACGGCCTGCCCTACGCCGGGCGCCTGACGCCGCTCTCGCGCCACGTCTGGGTCGCCACCGGCTTCCGCAAGTGGGGCCTGACCAACGGCACGGCCGCGGGGCAGATCCTCGCGGGCCGCATCCTCGGCCGGGAGCACCCGCGCGGCCGCCTGTTCGACACGGCGCGCTTCACGCCCTGGCGCTCGGCCGCCGGCATCGCGCAAGAAGGGCTCAAGGACGCGCGCCACCTCGTCGGCGACCGCCTCAAGCGACCGGAGGGCGAGAGCGCCGACCTCCTCGAGCCCGGCGGCGACGGGCGGCTGCTCAAGCTCGACGGCGACCTCGTCGCCGCCTCGCGCGACGCGGACGGGACCGTGCACGCGGTCTCACCGGTCTGCACCCACCTCGGCTGCCGCGTCGCCTGGAACCGCGCCGAGCGCTCCTGGGACTGCCCGTGCCACGGCTCGCGCTTCGGCCCGGACGGCGCGGTCCTGCAAGGTCCCGCCGTGCAGCCGCTGGCCTCCCGGGACGACAGCAGCCCGTAGCGCGCGGTCCGCCGCGTCGAACGCGGCCAGCCAGCCCTCCATCGGCCACCAGCCCCACCGGCGATGGAAGAGCGCGGCGTTGCGTTCGATCGCGTCGCGATGCTGGACCGGTGGGTCGTGCGTCGCGTGATGCTGGTGGTAGGCCCAGGCGCCGCCGACCCAGCAGACGTCGACGCCCGCGGCGCGCGCGAGCTGGCCGAAGTCGGTGTCCTCGCCGCCGTAGCCCACGTAGTCCTCGCAGAAGCCGCCGACCGCGTTCCACACCGTGTCGGTCACCGCGATCGACAGCGTCCAGAACAGGCGGTGGTCGCCGCCGTGCCAGAGCACGTGGTCCGGCGGGACCGGTCGGGCGGGATGCGGACGCGCGAGCGCGGCCAGCCCCGCGTCGGTGGACGGGGTCTCCAGCCGCAGCGGCG
>JAOPZG010000127.1 GCA_025964215.1 Conexibacter sp. | reverse complement strand
CCCGAAGAGCCCGCCCGCGCCCGTCGCGCCGCGGTCGCCCTTCGCGCCACGGCTGCCGGTCGCGCCGTCGGTGCCGTGCAGAGCCTCGCGCGTGCCCTTGTTGATGTCCTCGGCCGTGATCGACCCGTTCTTGATGTCGGAGCCGGAGACCAGCTTGGTCGTCGCCGCACCCGCGACTGGGACCGCCACCAACCCGATCGCCCCGAGCGTGAGCGTCTTCTTCGACGCGCCGGCGACGATGCTGCGCAACTTGAACCGCATGAGAGAGGGCGTCCTCTGGAGTCGATGAGTGCCGCGGATGCGGGTCCGGCCGATCGCCACCGTCGATCACGCCAGCCCGTCCTGCCACTCGTCGGCGCAGCGAACACCACTCCATGAGCCTCACCTATCGCGTGGGCAGCAGCCTGACCACCGAGAGCCCCGCGACCTCGCCCCTGCCCGTTCGCGCCTACGCGCCCCAGCCGGCCCATCCCGGACCGCCGACGTCGCCGGTCCCCTGCCCGTTGCCGACGTCCTCCCCGTGCATCGGCCGCCCGTCGAAGCCCACCGGGCGCGCCGGCACCCCGACCTCGTCCGCCGTCGCATCCGCAGCCCGACCCGCGGCCCGCTCCTCCTCGGCCACCGCGGCGTCGCTGCGGAAGCGCGACCGCCACCGCTCCAGCGAGAAGACGTGCGAGAAGTCCACCCCGGGATCCTAGACGGCGGCGATCACGGCGCCGACGACGAGCAGGACACCCACCGCCGCTACGAGCCCCAGCTCGAGCCGCTCCGCGCGCGGGTTGTCGATGGCCTCGACCTCCCGGTCCACGCGACCCTCGTTCAGCAGGCTCCCGCGCCGCACCGCCGTCGCCCGCGCGTCGATCACCCCACGCGCAACGCGACGCCGGCCCACGATCAGCCCGACACCGACCACCGCCAAGATCGCCGCGATCACGAGGCGGAAGAAGGGACAGCCACGAAGACGACGACCATCAGCGTGCCCTCGCGGTGAACGTCACCGACGAGCGACACGTCAGCCCACTACGCCCCGTCGTCACCGCCGTGATTTTCCCGTGCACCCGCCGACCACCATCCACGAACGAGCCGGTGACCGTCTGATCGTCCGTATGCACCTCGTCGAAGCCCGGCACGCCAGCCTCATCCGGGTAGACCTTGTGATAGTCGAACGTCCCATCCGCCCGGATCGTCGGCGCCTGATGCAAGAACTTCGACTCGCTGATCTTGTCCTTGCCCCTGTTGCAGCGGAAGACCTGCATGACCCGCAACTGCAACGTCTTCCCATCACTCGTCACCCGCGCCGCGACCTTCCGATGCTGCGAGCTCTCCCCCGTGTACCGCGCACTCTTCCGCGGTGGCGACGCCGCCCAAGCGACCGCGCCAAAGACCAGCACAAGCGCCACAGCAAGCGCGACGGAGGGCATTCCAGAACGGTGAAGACGACACGACATCCGTCATCGTGCCCGACTCACGTCGCTCGCAGACATGGTACCGAGTTGGTACCGTCATGAGATGAGCAAGCAGATCGCGGTCCGGCTGTCCGACGAGTTGGTGGCCTTCGTCGACGAGCTCGTGGACTCCGGGGCCGAGCGAAGTCGGGCGGCGGTCGTGACACGCGCGCTCACCCGCGAGCGGCGACGGGCGCTCGCGGCGCGCGACGCGGAGATCCTCTCCCGCACCTGGCCGGACCCCGAGCTCCACGGGCTGGCCGACCACGCAGCCGGGCTGCCATCCGACCTGGCCTGATGCGGCCGATCCACGTCGCCCACCTCGACAAGGCGCGACCGGTGCTCGTCCTCACACGCGAGCTCGTCCGCCCCCACCTCTCCACGGTCACCGTCGCACCGATCACCACCATGATCCGCGGCCTCTCGACCGAGGTGCCCGTCAACGCCACCAACGGCCTCGCTGGACCGTCCGTGGTCAGCTGCGACAACATCACCACGATCCCAGCCGACGCCTTGGGAGATCACATCGGCATCCTGCTCGACCACCAGGAGCAACCGCTCAGCGACGCGATTCGCGCAGCATTCGATCTCGAATGACCTCGGACTCCCTCGTCGCCGCCTACCGCGCCGCGCTGGATCCGACGGCCGACTCGTCGCCCCTCATCACCTGGCAGAAGCTGACCGCCCTCGCGCAGCAGCCTTTGACTGACACCGAGAGCCCACGCGACACCGACGCACTGCTCTTCGAAGCCACCGCGACCCGGACCTTCCAACGCAAGCCCGGCTACCAGATCAGCATCACCCGCGAGGTCTGCATCGAGGACGGCGACCCGATCTACGTCACCTGCTCCTTCGCCTACGACATCCAGGACCCGCTGCTCCCGGACGAGCAGCTCTGGGGATCGCCAGGCGCGCCGGCAGCCGAGTGGATCGAGGCAGTCGAACGCACGCCCGCCTTCGCGCTGCTCAACCAGCCGCCCCTGGCGCACACGATCGACGCCAGCCGCCCGTGACCGCTCGACCTCTAGCTGCGCGAGGAATCCAGCCCCGTCCTGGGGCCCAGGCATGATCGCCTGCGATGACAGCTTGGCTGGGGTTCTTCGGCGTGCTTGTGGCAGGCGTGGTCGCTCTCTACACCAACGCAGCTCGGTTGGCCCAGGAGCGGGAACTTGCGCGTCTGGAACGCCTTCACGCGTTCTTGGACGACGCGACCCAGCGCCTGATGGAAATCAACGTGATGGAGAACCCGTATAAGGGTGATCTCCAGCGCTCCCTGAACGACTTGGGCGGCAAGCTACGAGCAGGACGAGACCGGTTACGGCTGTGGTTCGACGAAGATCATCCCGTCACCAAGGCATGGGAGGAATGTGCGGCGGCCATCTCCCAGGTCAAGAACGCGTGGTGGCGGGGCCAGCATGACGACGAGGCATTGAACGAGCACGCCGGCGCGGTGGTGGAACGGTGGTCGACAGTGGCGCGCGCAGAGCTGAGGCGCCAAGGGGAAGCCGTCCCCTCGCTATGGCAGGTCATGCGCTGCCACCGACCCGATCGCACGTCCGCACAGGGCCGCCTCCAGGGCGAGAAGCCCTGCAAAGACGACACATAGCTGGGCGGGGACTCGAACCCCGGACCTCACGATTATGAGTCGTGCGCTCTAACCAGCTGAGCTACCCAGCCGAGGGTGGCGGATTCTAGCGGCCGGTGGTCGCGAGTACGTGGCTGACCTGGGGTTGGGTTGGATCGGGGACGTCGACGGTGACGGCGAGGATGGTGGAGGTCCCGGTGCCGTCGAGCCCCACGACGAGCGGGGTGGGCTGGCTGGCCGCACGTGCGTTCAACTTGTAGTTCAACACCGGCGTGGCCGTCGCGCCGGGAGCGGTCGAGCGTGTCGAGACGGTCTCCGACCGGTGGTCGTTGCAGGCCCACGCCACCACGGCCACACCGGCGCGGGCGGCGACCGAGGGCGTCTCGCAGTCCACCGCACCTTCGGGCCGCAGCACGAGCGTCGCGCCGAAGCGCCCGCGCCCGTTGCCGATCGTCGCCGCCTGCACGCTGTCGGTGACGCCGTTGATCCCGACCGAGCGGTCCGGGACGAACATGCGCTGGGTCCAGGCGACGGTGGCCGTGCCGCGCTCGTCGGCGGCCGCCACGATCGTCGGGATGTACGCCCGCCTGCCGCCGGGCGGCCCGATCGACAGCAGCTTCTTCGGGAACGCCGCCGCCCCGCCGGCGCGATGCGCCGCCTGAAGCTCCGTGAACGTCCGCCGCGCGCTCCCCTTCCCCACGCTCCGGTGCGTCACCCACGCGACCGTCGCGCCGCCGTCCGGTCCCGCCGTCGCCACGACCGAGAGGTGCGCGGCCGCGCCGGTCAAGGCCACCACCTTGCCCACGGTCCCGGCAACCGTGTCGACCGACACCGCCCAGACGCGCCGGTCGTGCGTCCACGCGACGATGCCACGACCATCCGGCGCCAAAGCCACGGCGGGGCGCGACGACGGCGTCGGATCGACGATCACCGGCGCGCCGAACGCGCCGCCGGGCGCACGCAGGCTGATCGCGATCCCGCCGCGCAGGCTCAGGTGGATCGCGCGCGTCCCCGTGTTGTAGACCAACACCGCGCGCCCCGCGCCGTCCACGGCCACCGCCGGATGGCGCACGCCGCCCGCGTCCGCAGGGCTGACGACCACCGGCGCCCCGAGCACACCGGAGCCCGGATCCGCCGCCAGCGCCGCGATCGCGGAGTACCTCTTGGGGGTGTCGATCCGCCACGCGAGCGCCAGCGCGCCCGCGCCCGCCGCAGCCACGACCGGCCCCGCGACGACCCCCAGCTCCCGGCCCGGCAGCTTCTCCGACGGCGCCCACGGCCCCGCCGCCGACGGCCGCCGGACGATCCGCGTCCCGCCCCCGACGCCCGACAGCACCGCCGTCGTCGCGCCCGCGAAGTCCGTCGCCGCCGCCACGCCCACGCGATACGACCCCTGCCCGATCTCCACCGGCGGTGCCTCGAACGCGGCCGACGCAGCGCGCGGAACCACCAGCACCGCCAGGATCGCCAACGCGAAGAGCCTCATCCCCACACCAACGCGCCTCGGCACCCGGAGGTCACGCGCCGGGCGCGCCGCCCCCGCCCCGCGCCGCCTCGTCCTTCGCCCGTTGCCGGTCCTCGGACTCCCCGACCGCGATGAACGCCGCCGAGATCACGCCCACGAAGCCGATCCCGCCGACCGTGATCCCGATCGAGTCGAGCCACGTCGTCGTCCCGATCGCCGCGATCACGCAGCCGACGACGATCAGCGCGGCGGAGAGGATCGCGATCTGCTTGGGCGTCATCGTCGCGGAGCTTACGCGCGGGAGCCACACGCGACCTCCGGGTAGCGTCCGGATCGTGACCCCCGCCGCCGCCCTCGACCAGGCCCTGGACCGGATGCGCGCCGACGGGGCGGGCGAGACCGTGCTCGCCGCGTTCGCCCGCCGCTTCGCGCAACTCGAGGACCCGGACGCCGGGATGCTGCCCGGGGACGCGCTCGACCCGGTGGAGGACCCGCCCGCGCTGGAGGACCTCCCGGACGCGGAAGCCGACGCGAGCGCGATCCTCGACCGCCTCGCGGTCATCAAGCTCAACGGCGGCCTCGGGACCTCGATGGGCCTCAGCGGCCCGAAGTCGCTGATCGAGGTCAAGCCCGGCCACACGTTCCTCGACGTGATCGCGCGCCAGGTGCTCGCGCTGCGCGCCGACACGCGCGCCCGACTCCCCCTCGTCCTGCTCGACTCCTTCTCTACGCGCGCGCGGACACTGGAAGCCCTCCCCGACGAGCTCGCCACGCCCGCCATCCCGCCCGACTTCCTCCAGTCCCGCGAGCCCAAGCTCCGCGCCGACACCCACGCGCCCGTCGACTGGCCGAAGGACCCCGAGCTCGAGTGGTGCCCGCCCGGTCACGGCGACCTGTACGTCTCGCTCGCGGACTCCGGGATGCTCGCGACCCTCCTGGAAGCCGGCATCGACTGGGCCTTCGTGAGCAACAGCGACAACCTGGGCGCCGAGGTCGACCCGCGCATCCCCGCGTGGGCCGACGCGCACGGCGTCCCCTTCGTGATGGAGGTCGTCCGCGGCACGGCGGCGGATCGCAAGGGCGGTCACATCGCCCGCCGCGACGGGCGCCTGATCCTGCGGGAGACCGCCCAGGCGCCGCCGGGCGACGACTCGTTCACCGACGTCGAGCGCTGGCGCTTCTACAACACCAACAACCTCTGGGTCGACCTGCGCGCCCTGCGCGCGCTCCTCGACGAGCAGCCCGCCGGCCCCGACCTCCCGCTGATCGTCAACCGCAAGACCGTCGACCCGCGCGACCCCGCCAGCACGCCCGTCCTCCAGCTCGAGACCGCGATGGGCGCGGCGCTCGGCGCGATCGACGGCGCCCGGGCCGTCCTCGTCCCGCGCACGCGCTTCGCGCCCGTGAAGACGACCGACGACCTCCTGCTCGTCCGCTCCGACGCCTACATCCTGGACGACGACGGGCACGTGCGGCCGGACTTCGAGGGCCCGCCGCCGGTCGTCGCGCTCGACCCGAAGCACTACAAGACGCTCGCGGATCTCGAGCGCCGCTTCCCCCACGGCGCCCCCTCGCTGCGCGCCGCGCGGAGCCTGACCGTGCAGGGAGACGTCACCTTCGGCGCGGAAGTGCGAATTGTCGGTGACGGAAGCGTCACAGGGCCCGGGAACGTGCCCGATGGCAGCACAATCACCGCATGAGCCCCGTCACCGCGTTCGGCCCCGGCCGCGTCAACCTCATCGGCGAGCACACCGACTACAACGGCGGGCTCAGCCTCCCGTTCGCGATCGACGAGGGCGTCATGGTCACCGCGACGGCGATCGACGGCGACCAGGTCGAGGCCATCGCCTATGACTTGGACGGCGAGCAGGACGCGTTCGCCCTCGCCGACCCGCCCCGCGGAGCCGAGGACTGGCGCGCGTTCGCGCGCGGGATGGTCGCCGAGCTCGGCGGCGCCGGGCATCCGCTGGTCGCCACGCGCCTGGAGATCGCCGGCACGCTCGCGCAGGGCTCGGGGCTCTCCTCCTCGGCGGCGCTCGAGGTCGCGCTCGGCCTCGCGCTGCTCGGCCTCGCCGGCGACCGCGACCCCGACCGCCTCGCCCTTGCGCGCTTGTGCTCGCGGGTGGAGAACGACTGGGTCGGCGCCCAGACCGGCCTGCTCGACCAGACGGCGTCGCTGCTGAGCACCGACGGCCACGCGCTGCGCATCGACTTCGCGACGATGGAGATGACGTCCGTGCCGATCGCGCTGCGCGACTGGCGTTTGGTCACCGTCGACTCCGGCGAGACGCACTCGCTGGCGACCGGCGGCTACAACGAGCGGCGCGCGGAGTGCGCGGAGGCGGCGGAGCGCCTGGGCGTCTCCACGCTGAGCGAGGCGCGCGCGGAGGACGCCGCGACGCTGCCGGATCCCCTGCGCCGCCGTGTCGAGCACGTGCTCGGCGAGAACGCGCGGGTCGACGAGACGGTCGCCGCGCTGCACGCCGAGGACCTCGACGCGGTCGGTCGCTTGCTCGACGCCTCGCACGCGAGCCTCCGCGACCTCTACGACGCGTCGACCGACGCGGTCGAGGCCACGGTGCAACGCCTCAAGGACGCGGGCGCCGCCGGTGCCCGGATGGTCGGCGGCGGCTTCGGCGGCCACGTGCTCGCGCTGCTCGCGCCGGACGTCCCGCTCCCCGACGACGCCCACGAGGTCACGCCCGGCCCGGGCGCGCGGATCCTGCCTGACGAGCCCGACGAGCGCTAGGCGGTCGCGCCGCCGCCGCTCTTGCCCGCCCGCTCCGCGGCCTTGCGCTCCTCCTCCTGCAACTGCTGCCCCAGCGGACGCAGCAGCGCCCACGCTACGAACACCACGCCGAGCACGAGCATCCCGAGCCCCGCGTACAAGTTGATGTGGACGCCCGCGGCCTTGTGGATCTCCGCCTTCGAGTCGCCGAGCCCCGTGATCGTCAGCACGATCCCGTAGAGCACGAACAACCCGCCGATGATCCGGCGCAGGTCGAAGAGGTTGGCCGCCTGGGCCTCCTTCGCGCCGGTGCCCTGCTCCTCGGTCTCGCCCGCCCGCTGGTCGCTCATCGCGTCACGTCCCTAGAAGAAGATGATGGTCAGGATGAGGCCCAGGGCGATCGCCCCGAAGCCCAGCAGCTTGGGCGACTCCCACCACTTGTCGTGGACCGCGGCGGTCGAGGCGTCCTCCTCGTTCGCCATCCCCCACACCAGCCCCTGCAGCTCCTCGACCGGCTTCGGCGGCGTGAACGCCGTCACCGCCACCGTCACGATCGCGTCGATCACGAAGGCCGCGCCCGCGCCCCAGAACGACTCGTCGAGGTCCGAGCCGAAGGTGAAGAGCCCGGCCCACTTGTACCCCACGTAGGTCACCAGCGCGGCGACCGTGCCGGCGATCAGCCCCCACAGGCCCGCCGCCGGCGACATCCGCTTCCAGAACATCCCGATGATGAACGTGGCGAACAGCGGCGCGTTGAAGATCGAGAACAGCGCCTGCAGGTAGTTCATCAGGTTCTGGTAGCCGGACGCGATCAGCGCCGTCCCGATCGCCACCACGATCCCGCCGACCGTCACGTAGCGGCCGACCGTGATGTAGAACGCGTCGTCGCGGTCCTTGGCGATGTACGGCTCGATGATGTCGGTCGTCACCACCGTGTTGAACGCGCTGACGTTCGCCGCCACGCCGGCCATGAACGAGGCCATCAGCCCCGTCAGCGCGATGCCGAGCATGCCGTTGGGCAGGTACTCGTTCATCAGCAACGGGATCGCGTTGTTGTAGGCCAGGTTCGCGTCGCCGCCGCCGAGGTGCGGGATCTTCCACAGGGCGATCATGCCCGGGATCACGACGACCGCCGGGATCAGCAGCTTCGGGTAGGCGCCGATCAGCGGCGTGCGCTGGCCGGCGCTGAGGTCGCGGGCGCTCCGCGCGCGCTGGACCTCGGCGAAGTTCGTCGTCCAGTAGCCGAAGGACAGGATGAACCCGAGGCCGAAGACGATCCCGATCCACGTCGCGCCGATCGGGTTGGTCACGTGGCCGGGGTCGGTCCCCTGGAGCGCGTGCAGCCCCGCCTCGCCGAGCTTGCTCTGGCCGATCTTGTCCTTCAACCCGCCCCAGCCGCCGGCGTCGTGCAGGCCGACGATCGTCAGCGGGATCAGCGCGGCCATGATCACGAAGAACTGCAGGACCTCGTTGTAGATCGCGCTCGAGAGGCCGCCGAGCGTGATGTAGGCCAACACGATCCCGGCCGCGATCACGATCCCCAGCAGGATCGGCCAGCCGAGCAGCAGCTTCAGCACGAGCGCGAGCGCGAACAGGTTCACGCCCGCGATCAACACGGTGGCCAACGCGAAGGACCAGGAGTTGAAGAGGTGCGAGCGCTTGTCGAAGCGCATCAGCAGGTACTCGGGCACCGACCGCACGCGCGCGCCGTAGTAGAACGGCATCATCACCAGGCCGAGGAAGACCATGGCCGGGACGGCGCCGATCCAGTAGTAGTTGACCGTCGCGACGCCGTACTGCGCGCCGTTGGCGCCCATGCCGAGGATCTCGGTCGCGCCGAGGTTCGCCGAGACGAACGCGAGGCCCGTGATCCAGGCCGGGAGCGTCCGTCCGCTGAGGAAGTAGTCGAGCGACGTCTTGACGTAGCGCCGGGCGACGAACCCGACCCCCAGGACGACGACGAAGTAGACGCCCAGGATCGAGAAGTCGAGCCAGTTCGTGTCGAGGCGCACGCTGGAGGCGGCAAGCATGGACGCGTCAGTTCCCGGACGAGGCCCGGACTAACCGTCGGGGTGGCACCGACGATCAGTCGATCGAAGCGGTCCGGTGCCAGCTGTCAGACTTCTGATGGTTCAACGCTGCCGGCAGGTGGGTATCGGAGGCGCGCCATGCATCGAGTCCTCCAGCGAGCCCTGCTCGCATCCACCACGGCAGCGGCGCTCTCACCGGCCGCCTTCGCCGTCCCCGCACGGGCCGCGACCTCCGGTCGCGCCACCATCGACGGCAGCGTCCCGTCCTGGGCCCAGCCCGCCCGCGACCAGGGCGCCGCCGACCCGGCGAGCACGATCCAGTTCCACGTCTACCTCCCGCTGCGCAACGCCGACGCGGCGGCCGCGGCGATCCAGGACGTCTCCGATCCCGCGAGCGCCGACTACGGCAAGTTCCTCACGCCGGACGCCTTCCGCTCCGCCTACGCGCCGCTCAGCAGCGACGTCGCCGCGGTCTCCCAGTTCCTGACCGGCGCCGGCCTCACGGTCGGCGACGTCCCCGCCAACAACTCGAGCATCGCGGTCAGCGGCACGCTGGCCCAGGTCGAGAGCGCGTTCGGCGTCGCGGTCCACCGGTACGCCTACCGCGGCAAGCTCCTCAACGCGCCGACCGCGAACCTCACCATCCCCGCCGCGCTGGCCGGGAAGGTCCTCGCCGTCTCGGGCGTCGACCAGTCCGGCACGCTGACGCGGCCGAGCTCCTCGACCGACACGGACTCGCGCGGCGACGACCAGTCGCTGATCGCGCCCAAGCCCAACGCGCCCTACCAGGCGCCGCACCGCCACGGCGGCCACGGCCACCACGGCGGCGGCGGGAGCCCGGGCGACGCGCCCGCCCCCGACGCCTTCGTCAACGCCCCGCCCTGCTCGACCTACTACGGCGAGAAGATCGCCAAGACGCTGCCCGCGGCCTACGGCTCCAAGCAGCCGTACGCGCCGTGCGGCTACACGCCGTCGCAGTACCAGGGCGCTTACGGGACGACCCAGGCGATCCAGCACGGCCTCGACGGCAAGGGCGTGACGGTCGCGATCACCGACGCCTACGCGGCCCCGACGATCCTGTCCGACGCCAACGCCTACGCGACCAAGCACGGGCAGCGGGCGTTCGGGCGCGGCCAGTTCTCGCAGGTGTTCCCCAAGGGCGGATACCAGTACGGCTACGACGACGCGACCAATGGGGACCTCTGCGGAGAGCAGGGCTGGTACGGCGAGGAGACCCTCGACGTCGAGGCCGTCCACGCGATGGCTCCCGCGGCCAACGTCCTCTACGTGGCCGGCGCGAGTTGCGACGACCCGGACCTCCTGGGCGCGATCAACACCATCGTGGACAAGAAGCTCGCCAACATCATCACCAACTCGTGGGGCGACATCGGCGAGGACACCCCCGCCGACGTCCTGGTCGCCTACCACCAGACGTTCACCCAGGCGGCGCTGGAGGGCATCGGCGTCTTCTTCAGCTCCG
>JAOPZG010000118.1 GCA_025964215.1 Conexibacter sp. | reverse complement strand
CTGGCCCGGGGCGCCGACCTGGTGGTGATGGCCGGCTCCCTCCCGCGCGGGGTCGACAACGACGTCTACGCCTCGCTCGTGCGCGACCTGCGCAAGCAGGGCGTCCTGACGGTGATCGACACCGACGGCGAACCGCTGCGCCACGCGGTGCGCGCCGAGCCCGACGTGATCTCGCCGAACGTCCTGGAGGCCGAGGAGCTCGTCGGCCACGAGTTCAACGACGACGAGGATCGCCTGATCGCCGTCGGGGAGATGGTCGAGCAGGGCGCGCACGAGGCGGTCATGACGCTCGAGGACGGCTGCGTCGCGTGCATGCGCGTCGACGGCCACCGCCAGCGCTTCCGCGTGACGGTCCCGACGCGCGAGGCCGTCGCCGGCGTCGGCGCGGGCGACGCGTTCCTCGCCGGCTACGTCGCCGCGCGCTACGCGGGCAAGAACACGGCGGACTGCCTGGCCTTCGGCGTCGCCTGCGGCGCGGAGTCCACCCAGCACCTCGGCGCGGGCCTGGTCGAGCCGCGCGAGGTCGACCGGCTGCTCTCCGACGTCGAGGTCACCGCGGTCTCGGCGCCCGCCGAAGTTGGCTGAAGGCCGCTCGTAGCGGCCTGCGGTTCGGTTCCGTACGAAGCCGTTGCTACTCTCTGAAATGCGTGTTTGGTTGCCGCCACATCACGCCGCACCGCCCATCCTGGACCCCGCTCGCGCGGGGTCTTTTCGTCCGGCCCCAGACCTAGGATTCGCCCATGGAGATCGAGATCGGCCGCGGGAAGAAGGCCCGTCGCGCTTACGGATTCGACGACATCGCGATCGTGCCCTCGCGGCGCACGCGTGACCCTGACGACGTCGACATCTCCTGGAAGCTGGGGGACTATCGGTTCGAGCTGCCTCTCCTGGCCTCGGCGATGGACGGCGTCGTCTCGCCCCGCACCGCGGGGCTCATCGGCAAGCTGGGCGGCCTCGCCGTCCTGAACCTCGAGGGCATCTTCAGCCGCTACGAGGACGCCGACGAGCAGCTGGAGCGCATCGCGGCGCTGCCCAAGGAGGTCGCGACGCGGGAGATGCAGGAGATCTACCGCGCCCCGATCGACGAGGACCTGATGGTCCAGCGGATCCGCGAGATCAAGGACCAGGGCGTCGTCACCGCCGCCTCGCTCACGCCCCAGCGCGTCATGAAGTACTACGAGAAGGTCCTCGACGCCGGCCTCGACATCCTGATCATCCAGGGCACCGTGGTCTCCGCCGAGCACGTCTCGCAGACGACCGAGCCGCTGAACCTCAAGGAGTTCATCGCCGACCTGCCGGTCCCGGTGGTCGTCGGTGGCTGCGCCAGCTACCACACGGGCCTGCACCTGATGCGCACCGGCGCGGCCGGCGTGCTCGTCGGCGTCGGCCCGGGCGCGGCGTGCACCACGCGCGGCGTGCTCGGCGTGGGCGTCCCGCAGGCGACGGCGATCGCCGACGTCGCGGGCGCGCGCTCGCAGCACATGCTGGAGACCGGCGAGTACGTCCGCGTCATCGCCGATGGCGGCATGCGAACAGGCGGCGACGTCTCGAAGGCGATCGCCTGCGGCGCCGACGCCGTGATGGTCGGCTCCCCGCTCGCCCGCGCCCACGAGGCGCCGGGTCGCGGCTTCCACTGGGGCATGGCGACGTTCCACCCGACGCTGCCGCGCGGCACGCGCGTCGCGACGGTGCAGAACGGCACGCTCGAGGAGATCCTCATCGGCCCCGCCCGCGAGAACGACGGCACGTTCAACCTCATGGGCGGCCTGCGCACCTCGATGGCGACGACCGGCTACCAGGACATCGCGGAGTTCAACCGGGCCGAGCTGATGATCGCCCCGTCGCTGCAGACCGAGGGCAAGCAGCTCCAGTCCTCGCAGGGCGTGGGCATGGGCTCGCGCGGCGCGGCCGTCGGGGCGCACAGCCCCAGCAGCTCGCCGGCGGCCACGGAAGAGAAGACCCCGGCCCTCGCCCAGGCGTAGGCCCAGTCGATGACCGACCACCTCGTCACCGCGTCAACCGCGGCCACGGAGCTCGCCGACGAGTCGGCGCCCGTCGACCGCCCGACCGCGGTCGACGAGGTCGTCGTCCTCGACTACGGCGGGCAGTACTCGCAGCTGATCGCGCGGCGCGTCCGCGAGTGCGGCGTGTTCAGCGAGCTGCTGCCGCACCACGTCGGTGCCGAGGAGGTCCGCAAGCGCAAGCCGAAGGGCCTGATCCTCTCCGGCGGGCCCGCGTCGGTCTACGCCGACGGCGCGCCGAAGCTCGACCCGGAGCTGCTGGAGCTCGGCATCCCCGTGCTGGGCATCTGCTACGGCATGCAGCTGCTCGCGCTGAAGCTCGGCGGGAAGGTCGAGGGCGCCGAGGTCGGCGAGTTCGGCCGCTCCCAGCTGACGGTGCGCGAGAGCGGCACGCTGCTGGCCGGCCTGCCGCTCGAGCAGTCGTGCTGGATGTCGCACCGCGACACGGTCTTCGAGGCGCCGGCCGGGTTCACCGCGCTCGCGTCCTCGACCGCGTCGCCGGTCGCGGCCTTCGAGTCGACCGAGCGCGGGATCTACGGGATCCAGTTCCACCCCGAGGTCGTCCACACGCCCTACGGGACCGACGTCCTGAAGCGGTTCCTGGGCGACGTCTGCCACGCCGACATGACGTGGTCGGCGGCGTCGATCGTCGAGGAGCAGATCGCGCGGATCCGCGATCAGGTCGGCGACGCGCGCGTCATCTGCGGGCTGAGCGGCGGGGTGGACTCCTCGGTCGCGGCGGTGCTCGTGCACCAGGCGGTCGGCGACCAGCTCACGTGCATCTTCGTCGACCACGGGCTGATGCGGAAGAACGAGGGCGAGCAGGTCATCAAGGCCTTCCGCGAGCAGTACGGCATCCCGCTCGTCGCGGTCGACGCCGAGAACCGCTTCCTCGACAAGCTCGCCGGCGTCTCCGATCCGGAGACCAAGCGCAAGATCATCGGGACAGAGTTCATCCGCGTCTTCGAGGAGGAGGCGGCGAAGATCGGCGACGCCAAGTTCCTCGTCCAGGGCACGCTCTACTCCGACGTCATCGAGTCGGGCGGCGGCACGGGCACGTCGACGATCAAGTCCCATCACAACGTCGGCGGCCTGCCGGACGACCTCGAGTTCGAGCTCGTCGAGCCGCTGCGCGCGCTCTTCAAGGACGAGGTCCGCGCCGTCGGCGCCGAGCTCGGGATGTCCGAGCGGCTCGTCTGGCGCCAGCCCTTCCCGGGCCCCGGCCTGGCGATCCGGATCGTCGGCGGCGAGGCCACCAAGGCCCGCCTCGACGTCCTGCGCGACGCCGACTCGATCCTCCAGGACGAGATCCGCAAGGCCGGCCTCTACCGCGAGCTGTGGCAGTCCTTCTGCGTCCTGCCGGACGTCCGCACCGTCGGCGTCCAGGGCGACGAGCGCACCTACGGCTACGTCGTCGTCATCCGCGCGGTGACCAGCGACGACGCGATGACCGCCGACTGGGCCCGCCTGCCCTACGACCTCCTCGAGCAGATCGCCTCGCGGATGATCAACGAGCTGCGCGAAGTGAACCGGGTGGTGCTGGACATCACCAGCAAGCCCCCCGGCACCATCGAGTGGGAATGATCTGCACGACGCCTCGCCGCGCCTGAGGGCCGGCGGCGGAGCTTGATGGGCTGGCGCCCACCGGCGCTCGCCCCCGACCCTCAGCCACGACGATGCGGGGCGCAGATCATCCCCACGGGAACGTTCTGGGTCTGCCCCACCGCGACCGGGGCGGCGTGAACGCGAACACGGCCGGAGTAAGGTCGGCCGATGTCCCGTCGCCTCGCCGTCCCCACGGCGGTCGCGTTGAGCTTCGCGCTCGTCGCCTCCGCGTCCGCCGCGCCCACGAAGACCGTCACGAAGGTCAGGACCGGGCCGAGCGGCACGAGGTTCTACACGCCGCCCTCGCCGTTGCCGGGCAAGAAGCACGGCGACCTGATCTGGGCGCGGACGCTGACGGGTGCGGCGGTCGCGCCGGGCGCGGCGTCGACCAAGGTGGTGCTCTACCGCTCGCAGGGCGTGGACGGCAAGGCGGACGCGGTCTCGGGCATCGTCTCGCTCCCCAAGGGCAAGGCCCCCAAGAAGGGCTGGCCGGTCATCACCTACGCCCACGGCACGACCGGCATCGCCGACCAGTGCGCGCCCTCGCGCGACGTCGCGGGCACGCCGGTCCACCCGTACAACGCCTACATCCTGCCGCTGATCACCCGCTGGCTGAAGGCCGGCTACGCGGTCGTGCGCACCGACTACGAGGGCCTCGGCACGCCGGGCGCCCACCCGTACCTGATCGGCTCCTCGGAGGGTCGCAGCACGCTCGACATCGTCCGCGCAGCGCGCCAGCTCGACCCGCGCGTGAGCACCACCACCATCATCTCCGGCCACTCCCAGGGCGGCCACGCCGCGCTGTGGGCCGCCGGCCTGGCGACGAAGTGGACGCCGGACCTGAAGGTCCGCGGCACCGTCGCCTTCGCGCCCGCCGCGCACCTCGAGGACCAGATCCCGCTCACGAGCCAGCTCTCGACGCCGGGCGGCGGCCTCAGCGGGCTGATCTCCGACATCGTCCGCGGGATCGACGTCGGCTACCCGAACGCCGGCGTCGCCACGGACCTCACCGACGTGGCGACCGCGCTCTATCCGCAGACGCTCACCGCGTGCCTGCCCGAGCTCTCGCAGCCGGCGTCCTTCGGCGGCCTCGCGCCCAAGGACATCTTTAAGCCGGACGCCGACCTGGCGGCCGTCGCGAAGCTCCTGCACGCCAACGACCCGTCGATCCTCACCATCAAGACGCCGCTGCTCATCGACCAGGGCGCCGCCGACACGACGGTGTTCCCGACCTTCACCGACCAGCTCGCCAAGGACCTCGCCAAGAACGGCACCACGGGCTTGACCTACACCAAGTACCCGGGCGTCGACCACGGCGGCATCGTCGTCGCGGCGGCCAAGGACGCGACCGCGTGGATCGCGAAGCGGCTGAAGTGAGCCGCTAGCCCGAGGCGGTGACGCGCAAGACCTCTTCGGGCGAGGTCTGCCCGAGGCGGATCTTGTCGAGGCCGTCCTCGCGCAGGCGCTTCATGCCCTTCGCGACGGCGGCCGCCGCGATCTCGTCGGCCGAGGCGCGGCGCAGGACGAGCGCGCGGATGTCCTCGTCCATCTTCAGGATCTCGAAGATGCCGAGGCGCCCGCGGTAGCCGGTGCCGTTGCAGCGGTCGCAGCCGCCGGGCTGGCAGGTCTCGACGTCGCCGTCGACCTCGAAGCCGTTGGTGCGCATGACCTCGGCCTCGACGCGGATCGACTTCTTGCAGGAGTCGCA
>JAOPZG010000114.1 GCA_025964215.1 Conexibacter sp. | reverse complement strand
GCTCGGCCGCCGCCGCCTCGCGCGCGTCGCGCACGACGTCGCTCACGCCGAGCGTTCCCGCGCGCGCACGCGGACCGCGCGCCGGGCGATCGCCCACTTGTGCGTCTCGGTCGGCCCGTCGTAGATCCGGAACGGCCGGATCTCCGCGAGGTGGCGCGCCAGCGGCGCGTCGCCGGAGACCCCGAGGCTCCCGCAGATCTGCACGGCGCGGTCGGCGACGCGGTAGACGGCCTCGGCGACATGCGCCTTGGCGACCGACGACTCGTGCCGCCCGGGCGCCCCGCTGTCGAGCACCCACGCGCAGTGCCAGATCAGCAGCCGGCTCGTCTGGAGGTCGATGACCGAGTCGGCGAGCATCTGCTGCACCATCCCGAGCTCGCCCAGCTTGGCGCCGAACGCCTCGCGCTCATCCGCCCGATCCAGCGCGAGGTCGAGCGAGCGCCGCGCCAGCCCGAGCCAGCGCATGCAGTGCGTCAGCCGCGCGGGGGCCAGGCGAATCTGCGCGTAGCCGTAGCCCTCCCCCACCGCGCCGAGCACCGCGTCGTCGCCGACGCGGCAGTCCTCGAAGACCACCTCGGCGTGGCCGCCGGGGAAGCTGCGGTCGATGGCGTCGACGATCCGCTCCACGCGCACGCCGGGGTTGGCGGCGTCGACCAGGAACATCGTCGCGCCCCGCCCCGCCTCGATCGCCGCGCCGGTCCGCGCCATGCAGATGAAGAACGCCGCGCCCTCGGCGCCGGTGATGAACCACTTGCGCCCGCTGATCGACCAGCCGCCGTCGACCCGCTCGGCGGTGGTCAGCAGCATCGCGGGATCCGAGCCCGCGCCCGGCGCCGGCTCGGTCATCGCGAAGGCCGACCGCACGCGCCCCTCGGCCAGCGGCCGCAGGAACCGCTCCCGCTGCTCCGCGCTCGCGGCCTTGGCGAGCAGGTGCATGTTGCCCTCGTCGGGCGCGGCGCAGTTCAGCGCCTGCGGCCCGAGGATCGAGTAGCCCGCCTCCTCGAAGACGACGGCCTGCGCGCGGTGGTCGAGCCCGAGGCCGCCGTACTCCACGGGCACCGCCGGCGCGAACAGGCCGGCCGCCCGCGCGCGCTCCTGGAGCTCGGCCCGCAGCCCGTCGTCCAGCCCGTGCTCGGAGCGGTCGCGCGGCTCGGCCGGGATCACGACGCCGGCGACGAACGCCCGCACGCGCTCGCCCAGCGCCTCGACCTCCGGCTCCGGCGCGAAGTCGATCGCCACGAGCTAGGACAGCGTCCAGCCGCCGTCGATCAGCACGGGGACCCCGTGCATGAACGACGACTCGTCGGAGGCCAGGAACAGCGCGAGCGCCGCGACCTCCTCCGGCCGGCCCCACCGCCCCGCGGGCGTGGCCTCGATCGCGGCGTCGACGTGCTCGTTGCCGAGCCCGGGCGTGCGCAGCTCGACGGTCATGCCGGTGGCGATCGCGCCCGGGCAGATGGCGTTGGCGCGGATGCCGCGCGACCCGTAGTCGAAGGCCAGCTGCTTGGTGAACCCGATCAGGCCGTGCTTGGAGGTCGTGTACGCCGCGCCGCCGCCGCCGGCGACGAAGCCGGCGATCGACGCGGTGTTGACGATCGCGCCCTTGCCCTGCTCGAGCATCGTGGGCACGATCGCGTGGGCCATCAGGTACGGCCCCGTCAGGTTGACCGCCAGGATCCGCGTCCACAGCTCCCAGCTGGTCTCGTGCGCGGGCGTGTAGTCGTCGAGGATCCCGGCGTTGGCGCACAGCACGTCGATGGCGCCGAGCGCGGCCTGCTCGGCGGCGAACGCGTCCACGGCCTCCCGATCGGTCACGTCCAGGATCGCCGATCGCGCGCGGTCCGACGGGCCGCCGAGGTCGGCGAGCGTGCGCTCCAGGCCGGCGCCGTCGATGTCGGCGGCGACCACCGTCGCGCCCTCCGCGAAGAACCCGCGGGCCATCGCCGCGCCCATGCCCGACCCGGCGCCCGTGATCACCGCCACCCGGCCCTCGAAGCGGTTCTCCCGGCTCTGCGCACTCGTCGTCATCGGCCGAGCCTAAACACGCAGGACCACGTTCCAGTACGTCCGATCGGAGGTCGTTCGGGACCCCGGGCCGGGGATAGACTCGGCCCACTCCATGGCCCCGCAGAAGTCGCAAGAGCCAGCCCTCGGCATCCCGCCCGTCGTCGCGGCGCGCCTCCGCGCCCACCGCGAGGCGCGCAGCATGTCGGCCCGCGCGCTGGCCAAGGAGGTGCGCTGCTCCCCGAGCCTGATCTCGCAGATCGAGAACGGCAAGGCGAACCCGTCGGTGGCGACGCTGTACGCCATCGTCTCGGCGCTCGGCATCTCGCTCGACGAGCTCTTCGCCGACCCGGAGCCCAACAACGGCGACCGCGCGCAGACCCAGGCCCAGCGCGTCGAGGGCGGCATGGTCATGCGCGGCAACCGGCGCCCGAGCATCAGCCTGGCCAGCGGCGTCCACTGGGAGCGGCTGACGCCGATCGCCGACCCGGAGGTCGACTTCCTCTACGTCACCTACGACGTCGGCGGCGCCTCGTGCCCGCCCGACGCGCTCATGCGCCACAACGGCCGCGAGTACGGCCTGATCCTGGCCGGCCGGCTCGGCGCGACCGTGGGCTTCGACAACTACGAGCTGGAGCCGGGCGACTCGATCGTCCTGCCCTCCACCACCCCGCACCGCTTCTGGACGATCGGCGACGAGCCGACGACCGTGGTGTGGACCGTCGTCGGACGCACCGGCGACCCGCGCTCGACGTTCGACTCCTAAGGGGTCATCCCCAAGAACCTCCGATCGGATGTCGCGCGCGCATACGCGCGCGCGGGAAGCTGACGCTTCCCGACACCCGAACACGGAGACGAGCATGAGCGCAGGAGCACGACGGTTCGAGGGCAAGGTCGTCCTGGTGGTGGGCGCCGCGCGCGGCGTCGGCCTCGCGACGGCCCAGGCGTTCGCCGGCGAGGGCGCGCGGCTCTCGCTCGCCGACGTCGATCCCGCCATCGACGGCATCGCCTCCGAGCTCCCAGACGGGACCGACGTGCTGGCCGGTCGCGCCGACGTCACCGACCCGGCGAGCGTCGACGCCCTCGTCGCCGCGACCGTCGAGCGCTTCGGCCGCCTCGACGTCCTGGCCCACGTCGCCGGCGTCCTGCAGCAGACGGCCAAGGTCGCCGACCTCAGCGGCGACGAGTGGGACCGCGTGCTGAGCGTCAACGCCAAGGGCCCGATGCACACCGCCCGCGCGGTCATCCCGCACATGCGCGAGCAGGGCGGCGGGCGGATCGTCAACGTCGCGTCGTGGTTCTCCTACAGCGGCCACGCCTACTTCGGCGCGTACTGCGCGTCGAAGGCGGCGCTGCGGATCCTCACGCAGGCGATCGCCGACGAGGAGGCCGGCGCGAACATCACCGCCAACTGCGTCTCGCCCGGCAACGTCGACACCGAGATGCACCGCAAGGCGCTGCGCGACGAGGCCGCGAGCCGCGGCATCAGCGCCGAGGAGATGAAGGACGTCGAGTGGGCGAAGATCCCGCTCAAGCACGCCTGCCCGCCCGAGGACATCGCCGACGCGATCCTCTTCCTCGCTTCCGACGACGCCAAGTACATGACCGGCGCGTCGGTCGACGTCAACGGCGGCGTCCTCCTCCGCTGAGCCGTTGACCCGCGGCCGCGGCCGGCGGGGAGGAGGCGCGCAACGCCCTCCCCGCCGGCCCGCCGCTGCTCCACCAGCCTGTCCGGCTAGTGGAAGATCATCCCGCCGTCCACGTTGATCGCCTGACCGGTGATGTAGTCCGAGTCGGGCGAGGCGAGGAAGAGCGCGAGGCCCGTGATGTCGTCGGGCGTCGAGAGGCGGCCGGCGAGGATGCCCGCGCCGAAGGACTCGAGCGCCTCCCCCGGCTTCTCGGTCTCGCCGATGGCGATGAACTCGTCGTCGAGCTGCTCCCAGAGCTCGGTCGTCACGACGCCCGGGCAGAACGCGTTGACCGTGATCTCGTCCTCGGCCAGCGCGCGGGCCCCGGCCTGGGTGAGCCCGATCACGGCGAACTTGCTCGCCGAGTAGGCGGGGAACAGCGGGAACCCGGACTTGCCGGCGATCGACGCGGTGTTGACGATCTTGCCGCCGCCGCCCTGGCGCTTGAACTGCTCGGCGGCCTCCTGCGTGCCGAGGAAGGTGCCGAGCGCGTTGACGCGCATGATGCGGTTGAAGTCCTCCTCGGTGGTGTCGAGGAAGCGCGCGGTCTGCGAGATGCCGGCGTTGTTGAACATGATGTCGAGCCGGCCGAAGCGCTCGGCCGCTGCGGCGATCGCCCCGCGCTGGCTCGCGCGGTCGGTCACGTCGCACGC
>JAOPZG010000303.1 GCA_025964215.1 Conexibacter sp. | reverse complement strand
CGGGTCGAGCCCGGCGATCGAGACGAGCGTCGCGAGCAGGTTCTCGCGCATCAGGTAGACCGCCTCGGCGCGGCCGAGGTCGTCGCGCGCCAGCCAGCTCCCGACGACGCCCTCGCAGAACGACAGCCAGCCCTCGAGCGCGACGACGAGCGCCGGCGACTCGATCTCCTCGCGCGGCCCGCCCGAGAGCGCGGCGGCGAAGTCGACCATCGCCCGGACGCGGCGCTCGCGGTTCTCGGCGAGCACGGCGCGGATCGCGGTGTCCTCCCCGCCACGCGCGTGCGCGATCGCGAGGTAGCCCGCGGCGTGCTCGGAGACGTAGCCGAGGAAGGCGTCGATCGACGCGTCGAGCCGCTCGCCGACCCCCATCTCGACGCTGAAGTCCGGCGCCATCCGGCGCTCGAGCTCCTCGCGCGACTGGCGCAGGACCGCGACGAAGAAGTCGCTCTTGGTCGGGAAGTAGTGGTAGAGCAGGCCCTTGGAGATGCCGGCGGCGCGGGCGATCGCCTCGATCGAGACCTGCCCGGGCGGCGTGCGGCCGAGCAGCTCCAGGCCGAGGGCGACGAGCTGCTCGCGGCGCTCGTCGGGCGGAAGCCGGGTGCTCTTCGCGTTCGCCACGGTCGCGCCACGCTACGCGCAGTTGACCGCGTGGTCAACAAGGCGTTACCCTCGCGGCGCACGTGCTGACCGCCCGGTCGGCAGATCGGCAACCCCAAGGACCCGTCCCAGTCCCATGCTGCCCCGTTCGTCGCTTCCGACCCGCGCCCTGACCGCGCTCGTCACCCTGCTCGCGCTCGGCGCGCTGAGCGCGTCCGCCTCCGCCGCGACGCCGCTGCCCGGCGCCCACATCTCGGCGCTCAAGACCGTGCCCGAGGCCAGCTACCCGGGCTTGCAGCACATGACCTACCTGTACGGGCCGATCAAGATCGCACCCGGCCAGAACACGATCGAGGCGCAGCCGAACACCGAGAAGCCGCAGGTCCCCGGCTTCATCACGCGCTTCCAGCCCGACCTGGTCTACGCGAAGGTCAACAAGCAGGGCGGGCACGACACGCCGCGGGTCGACGTCATCCACCTGCACCACGGCGTCTGGCTCGTCGCGCGCGACGGCGGGTTGTACCCCACCTTCGCCGCGGGCGAGGAGAAGACGATCTTCTCCATGCCGCAGGGCTTCGGGTACCACTACAACCCGAGCGACGGCTGGATCATGAACTACATGATCCACAACCTGACGCCGAACGCGGACTCCGTGTACATCAAGTACACGATCGACTTCCTCCCCGACAGCGAGCCGGCGGCCGCGGGCGTCACCGAGGTCAAGCCGCTGTGGATGGACGTCGCGGGCATCAAGCCCTACCCGGTCTTCGACGCGCTGAAGGGCAGCGGCACCAAGGGCAAGTTCACCTTCCCGACGCAGGCCTCGGCCGCGCAGAAGAAGGACATCGGCGTCGCCCACCAGTGGACGGTGCCCAAGGACATGACCTTGATCTCCACCGCCGGCCACCTGCATCCTGGCGGGTTGTACACCGACTTGACCGCGACGCGCGCGGGCACGACCAAGGAGCTGTTCCGCTCCGAGGCCAAGTACTACGAGCCCGCGGGCGCGGTGTCCTGGGACGTCTCGCTGACCGGCACGAAGCCGGACTGGCGCGTCGCGCTCCATCCCGGCGACCGCATCAACACGACGGTCACCTACGACACGAGCAAGGCGTCCTGGTACGAGTCGATGGGCATCATGGTGGTCTTCTACGCCGACGGGATCGTGGGCGGCGCGAAGGACCCGTTCACCCAGCCGATCGACACGCGCGGCCTGGTCACGCACGGGCACCTCAAGGAGAACGACAACCACGGCGGCGGGCCGAACTCCGGCCTGCCCGACGCCCGCGACATGCTCGACGGCTCGATGCCCACCAACATCGACATCAAGGGCTACATCTACGGCCAGGGCGACCTCAGCCTGACCGGCGTCAACGGCCGCCCGCCCACCGTCCAGGCCGGCCACTCGCTGACCTTCACCAACCTGGACGCGACGAAGCTCATGACGCCCACGGCGTCCGCGTACCACACGATCACGGCCTGCAAGCAGCCCTGCGACAAGACCACGGGCATCGCCTACCCGCTCGCCAACGGCAACGTCTCCTTCGACTCCGGCGAGCTCGGCTACGGCCCCGACCTCCCGCTCCCGGGCTACGGCGGCAAGTTCACACCCGCGGCCAACCGCAACACCTGGAAGACCCCGAAGAACCTCGCCGCCGGCACCTACACCTACTTCTGCCGCATCCACCCCTTCATGCGCGGCGCCTTCCGCGTCGTCGGGGCGAACGGCAAGGGGAGCGTGAAGAAGAAGGCGAAGGCGAAGAAGGCGGCGGTCTAGCAGCGCCACCCCGCGATGGCGGAACACCGCATCCAGACCAAGAAGGCCGCCATCGCCCAGTACTGGCTGGACACGGACGAAGGGCTCGCCCGCCTCCCCCGCAACGAGGCGGCCAACTGGGACCTTCCCGCCTGCTTCGCATGCGGCTTCTCGGGAACCGATGACGACGATGCCGTCGCCGAGTGGAAGCTCTGGAACCGCGCCGTGCTCGAGCGGTGCCATCTCGTGCCCGCTGCGCTCGGCGGCAGCGACGAGCCGTCCAACCTGGTGTTGCTGTGCCGGCGCTGCCACCAGGATGCGCCGAACGTCGCCGATCCGACGTACATGCTGGACTGGATCGCGCGCCGCGATCCATGGCTCTCTCATCATCTCGCCCTGCTGAACCGCACGGTCGACCGATCCCATCTGCGTGACGTCGTCGATGGGTTCACCGACGAGCAGGTGGAGGCGGCGCAGCGGATCCTGTCGGAGCTGCTGCGCACGTGGACCGGCACCCACGGTCTGCGCTTCACCGAGTCGACCTTGGAAGCTGTGATCGTCGAGTCCATCACCCGCGCCGGGCGGGTTGCGTCGTGAGACGACGAAGGGCGCCCCGCAGGGCGCCCTTGTCAACGAGCGGAGGGGGAGGGATTCGAACCCTCGGTGGACCGAAGGCCCACAACGGTTTTCGAGACCGCCCCGTTCAACCGCTCCTGCACCCCTCCGAGGGCAGAGCGAAGGTGAAGCCTAGCGGCGGGCGCGGAAAAAGGATCGAAGGAGGTCCGCGGCCTCCTCGGCGAGGATGCCGGACACCACTTCGGGGCGGTGGTTGAGCCGCGTGTCGGCGAGGACGTCGAGGACGCTGCCGGCGGCTCCGGCCTTGGGGTCGACGGTCGCGAAGACGACGCGGGGGATCCTCGACAGGACGATCGCGCCCGCGCACATGGTGCAGGGCTCCAGCGTCACGTAGAGGGTGCTCTCCAACACGCGCCAGGACCCGACGGCGGCGGCGGCCTCGCGCAGCGCCAGGACCTCGGCGTGCGCGGTCGGGTCCTCGCGGAGCTCGCGCTCGTTGCGGCCGCGGCCGAGGACGCGGCCGTCGTCGTGGACCACGACGGCCCCGATCGGGACGTCGCCGTGCTCGGTCGCCGCCCGCGCCTCCTGCAAGGCGACGCGCATCCAGCGCTCGTGGTCCTCGTGGTGCCCCGAACTCGCCATCGAGGCGTCATCATGGTGGAACTTCCCCTGCTCGCGGGGGTTCCCTAGGAAGCCCTTGCCCTCCCCGTCCCCTCGCACCTTCCCCCGCCTGGTCACCGGGGCCACCCTCCTCGCGGTCTGCGCGGCCGCGGCCGCGCCCGCGCGCGCGGCCGCCGACACGGTCCCGGGCGAGGTCGTCGTCGG
>JAOPZG010000061.1 GCA_025964215.1 Conexibacter sp. | reverse complement strand
CAGCGCGCGGGCGCGGTCCAGGATCCGCCGCGCGAGGCGCGGCAGCGGCAGCGCGCGGTTCGCGACGTGGCCGGCCAGCCGGACGAGCGCCTCGCGCTCGGCGTCGAGCGGGTCGAGCAGCGGCCAGTCGACCTCCGGGATCAGCAGCTCGAGCGGCTCGCGCTCGAAGGACTCCCAGAGCGCGGACTCGACCTGGTCGATCTCCAGGTGGCGCATCGACTCGTCGGAGAAGTTCTCGCCGTGGCGGCGCAGCCGGATCAGCGGCTCGCCGGCCACGTGGCGGAAGCGGAAGTGCGGCGCGGCGCGCAGCCAGAAGTGGAAGTCCTGCGCGAGCGTGTAGTCGGGGTGGTAGCCGCCGACCGCCTCGTAGACGCGCCGGTGGACCAGCCGCGTCGGGTCGAGCAGGATGTTGTGGATCCGCCACAGGCAGCCGAGCAGGCCGTTGGGCTTGAAGTCGCCGACCGACTGGATCCCGTGCTGCTTGCCGGCCTCGTCGATGATGTAGGCGTTGCCGTGGACGACGCCGGTGTCGGGGTGGGCGTCGAAGACGGCGACCGAGCGCGAGATGCGGTCGGGCAGGCAGACGTCGTCGTCGCCGAGCATGCCGATCAGCTCGCCGCGGCCCTCGCGGACGATCGTGTTGTAGGCCTCGGAGATCCCGAGGTTGCGCTCGTGGCGGACGATCCGCAGCCGCGGGTCTTCGAAGCGCGCGAGGACCTCGTCGATCCGCGGGTTGGCCGAGCCGTCGACGACGACCAGGACCTCGAGGTCGTCGTAGTCCTGGGCCAGGCACGAGGCCACGGCCTCGGCCAGGTACGTGTCGCGCGAGTAGGTGGCGACACCGAGCGTTACGCGCGGGGAGGGAGTCATCCACTCCCGGGGATCGGCACCGCCGCGGCCGACTTGAGGGCGCTCAGCCGAGCCGGACGTAGCCCGTCGCGCCGTCGCCGGAGGCGTCGTGCGTGCGGCGGGTGACCGCGTTGGAGGAGTTGCCCTCGATCGTGTGGATCTTGCCGTCGGCGTCGACCGACTCGACGATCCCGACGTGCTCGCCGCCCCAGACGATCAGGTCGCCGGCCTGCGGCGGCGTGCCGGCGGCCGCGGGGGTCCAGCGGCCGGTGCGCTGCGCCCACGACGAGAGCGCGCTGACCGAGCCGAAGCCCTGGCCCGCCTCGCCCAGCGGCGTGCCGGACTGCTGCGCGGCGTAGGAGACGAAGTAGGCGCACCACGGCCCGATGCCGCTGCCGGCGGTGGCCGTGCGGTAGTCGGCGATCCGCGGCGAGTCGTTGGAGCCGGGCGGCTGCTCGGCCTGGCCGACCTCGCCCTGGGCGACGGCGAGCGCGCGCTGGCCGGCGGTCGCGTCCGCGCCCGAGAAGCCGAGCGCGGTCGTGCTGCCGGCGGCGCCGGCGGTCCCGGTCGAGGAGGTCGCCTGGCCCTGGAGCATCGTGGCGAACTGCGCGCCGGAGGCCGGGCTCGACGCAGCGGTGGACGGCGGCACCAGGCCCTGGTGCAGCTCGGCGATCCGCGCGAGCACGTTCTCGACGCTCATTGCCCACCGTGATCGGTCCCCTTCGCCGATCCTTCAGTGGCGCTCGTCGGGAGAACGACCGAGGGGCGGCCCGGAGGCCGCCCCTCAGCGTCGGAGACCCGACGAAGGTGCTTCGCGGTGCTGGTGGTCCTAGCCCAGGAGGCGCAGCACGCTCTGCGGGGCCTGGTTGGCCTGGCTGA
Organism: Conexibacter sp.; assembly: GCA_025964215.1. Taxonomy (GTDB): domain Bacteria; phylum Actinomycetota; class Thermoleophilia; order Solirubrobacterales; family Solirubrobacteraceae; genus Baekduia. Next base: position 2,485 of record JAOPZG010000061.1, on the reverse strand, counting down.
GCATGGCCGTGCCGGCCTGCGAGAGGATCTGGTTCTTGGTCAGGGCGACCATCTCGTCCGCCATGTCCACGTCGCGGATCCGCGACTCCGCCGAGGTCAGGTTCTCCTGGTAGGAGGCCGCCACCGACAGGGAGTGGTCCAGGCGGTTCTGCACGGCGCCGAAGTCAGCGCGGGCGGTCGAGACGGCCGTGATGGCCGCGTCGATCTCCGAGATGTCCGTGGCGCCGGTCGTCGACAGCGACGCGTACGACGTGCCGACCGTGGTCGCGAGGTCCACGAGGCTGACGCCGATCTGCTGGCCGTCGTTGGCGCCGACCTGGAACGACACCGTGGAGGAGCTGTTCAGCAGGTTGATGCCGTTGAACTGCGCCGAGCTGCCGATGCGGCTGATCTCGGACGCGAGCTGGTTGACCTCGTTCTGGATCGACGTGCGAGCCGTGTCGTCGAGCGAGCCGTTCTTGTACTGAACCGCCAGCTCGCGGACGCGCTGCAGCATCGAGTGGACCTCGTCCAGGTTGCCTTCCGCGGTCTGCACCATGGAAGCGCCGTCCTGGATGTTCTTCTGCGCCTGACCCAGACCGCGGATCTGCGAGCGCATGGACTCCGAGATGCCGAGCCCGGCCGCGTCGTCCGCCGCGCTGTTGATGCGGTAGCCCGAGGACAGGCGCTGCATCGACTTCGAGATGGCGGCCGACGTCTTCGAGAGGCTGTTGTAGCTGTTCAGCGCCTCGACGTTGTGCGTGATGCGAAGGGACATTCGTCTATCTCCTTGATGACGTTTGTGTTGGGGTCCCACAGCGACTCCTTGTCGCTGCTTGCTTCTAGGCCGGATGATCGGCGGGGCCGCGCCGGCGCTTGAGCGCTGTCCAGCCGGACCTGGACGAGCGTGTCAGACGCGGACGTCGATGTGCGGCCGGCCGTCGTCGGGCGGCGGCGGGAGGTCCGGCACGGGCGCGCGCCGGCGGCGCTTCTGCTGGGCGCCGTCCTGGTCGCGCTTCTCGGTCGAGCCGTCGCTGCGGCGGACCGCCGGGATCGCCGGCGGCTCAGGTGGCCGCGGCCCGATCGGTTCGATGCGCTGCACGGCTCAGCCTCCCTGTCAGCCCTGCGGCAGCGCCGCCTGGGCGGTTCTCTGGGCTTCGGCGACGGCCGCCTCGCGGACGGCGGCCTGCGCCTCGGACTTGGCGATCAGCCGGCGGCGCAGGTCCTCGAGCTCCGCGAGCGCGACGTGGCGCCAGATCGTCTGGACGATGATCCACGCGGCGAGGTAGCCGACCACGCCGCCGAGCACGCCGCGGCCGATCGCGTCCGGCCAGGGAAGGCCGGCGCCGCGGGCGAGCTTGAGCACGACGGCGAAGGCGATCAGGCCGCCCCAGCCCTTGGCGATCGCGATGTGGCGGCGCGCGCGGGGGTGCGCGGAGAGGCGGATGCCGGCGGCGGTCGCGTCCATGACCTCGGTCGCGTCGCCGTCCTTCTTCTTCTTCTTCGCCATCAGGCGAACCTCCGTCGCTGCTCGCGCGACATCTCGAAGGCCAGGTGCATGAGGCGGACGGCGTCGGCCTGGCCGAGGTCGCAGAACTGCACGCCGACGCGGTCCTCGGTCTCGAGCCGCACGACGCACCCGGCGCCGTGGATGGGCTGCTCGCCGTCGCCGACGTCGAGCACGAAGCGCAGCTCGTCGCCGAGGTGGGGCAGGATCGGCAGGCCCTTCACGAGCATGCCGCCGCCGGAGAGGTCGATCGCGTGGGCGTGCGTCGCCACGTCCTCCGCATCGGCATCGGCGGAGACGAGCGTGAGCGGCAGGTCGACGGTCGCACGCACGTACTCCCGGCGCTTGAGCAGCTGCGGGCTGCCGCGGTGGGCGAAGCGCACCGTGTCCTTGTCGTCGTAGCCGCGGCCGCGCCCGCGGCGGTGCTGCGGGACGTCGAGGCGGCCGTGCATGCGCGCGATGCCGTCGTCGTTGATGAACTCGATCATCAGCGCGCTGCGCTCGAGGCGCGCGTGCGGCGTCGCGGGCTGCTCGAGCAGCGCGAGGTCGAAGAAGCCGGGACCGGCGTCGGTGACGCGGGCGAGCACGTGCTCGGTCTGGGGGACGTTGAGCAGCAGCTCGTCGCCGATGGCGGGCAGGAGGCGGTTCATGGCACGAGCTCGCGCGCCAGCTCGGTCGCCGACGCGGGGCGCAGGCCCGCCTCGACGGCCTGGCCGCGCGCCAGGTAGGAGAGCGGGAGGCCGGAGTCGATCGCCAGGCCGACGACGGTCCCGATCATCTCGGTCTCGTCGGTGTGGGTGAGGACGAGCGCCCCCACGCCAAGCTCGCGGACGCCGCCGACGAGCTCCTGCGCCGCGACGGGCCCGATCGTGGCCGGGATCGCGAGGTGCAGCTCGTCGGGCGCGAGCGCGTCGAGCTCGGCGGCGAGCGCGCGCAGCTCGCCGGTCGAGCGCGGGCTGACGCCCGGCGTGTCGACGATGACGAGCCCCTCGCCGCGCA
>JAOPZG010000087.1 GCA_025964215.1 Conexibacter sp. | reverse complement strand
GCAGGTCGACGCTGCCGCAACAGTTGCACACGCTCAGCGCTTGCGGGTCGGTCACCAGCGTGTGGGCGCCGCACGCCATGCAGGCGAGCCGCGTGGCTCCGTCGTGGTCCTTCTGTTCCCAGCTGCTGAGCATCGGTGCGAGACCTCCATCGATATCCGTAAGCACCGGGATGCACCGATCGCCGCCTTCTCACCCGAAAGTGGACGGATGACCAGTCCTGCTCAAGCCGTCCATCACACAGCCGACGCCGCGACGCCCCGCCGGTAGCCCGCGCCCGGATGGCGGCCGGGCAGCTTGGCGCTCGCGGAGCCCGTCAGCTTCTCGCGCAGCGTCCCCGGCGCGTACTCGCGCTGCTGCAGGCCGCGCTCTTGGAGCACCGGCGTGACGCCGTCCACGAAGTCCACGAACGAGCCCGGGGTCGTGTGGTACATCAAGTTGATGCCGTCGACGCCGGCATCGGACCAGTCCTGCAGCTCGTCGGCGACCTGCTCAGGGGTCCCCACCACGCGCAGGTCCACGATGAACTTCAGGAGGTCCCCGAAGCGCCAGGTGCGGTCCGGCGCCGCCTCGATGAAGCCGCGCACCACGCCCTGGACGTTGGCCTCGGGCAGCTCGCCGATCGGCGCGTCGAGGTCGATCGCGCTGAGGTCGATGCCGAGGTTGCCGGCCATGTGGGCGGCGTAGCCCTCGTCGCTGGCGTAGGCCTCGATCTCGGCCTCCTTGCGCCGCGCCTCCTCCTCGGTCCCGCCGACCACCACGCTCAACCCCTGGTAGAAGAGGATGTCGCCGGGGTCGCGGCCGTAGCGCGCCGCGCGCGTGCGGACGTCGTCGACCTGGATCTTCGCCCCCTGCTTGTTGCGCGCCGCGATGAACACCGCCTCGGCGTGCTTGGCCGCGAACTCGCGCCCACGCTCCGAGGAGCCGGCCTGGAACAGGACCGGCGTGCGCTGCGGCGAGGGCTCGGAGAGGTGCGGCCCGACCACGTCGGGGTAGAAGCGGCCGCGGTGGTCGATGTCGTGGATCTTGCTCGGGTCGGCGTAGATCCCGCGCTCGACGTCGGCGAGGACCGCGCCGTCCTCCCAGCTGCCCTCGAGCAGCTTGTAGAGGACGTCGAGGTACTCGTCGGCGCGCGCGTAGCGCTCGTCGTGCGGCGGCAGCCCGCCGTGGCCGAGGTTGCGCCCCGCGGTCTCCAGGTAGGAGGTGACGATGTTCCACGCGACGCGCCCGCCGGTGAGGTGGTCGAGCGTCGCGATCCGGCGCGCGAAGTTGAACGGGTGCTCCTGGAGCACCGAGCTCGTGAACGCGAAGCCGAGGTGCTCGGTGCCGAGCGCGAGCGCCGGGATCAGCAGCGACGGGTCGTTGACCGGGATCTGGAGGCCCTCGATCACCGCCGGGTCGCGGCTGCCGCGGTAGCTGTCGTAGGTGCCGATCACGTCGGCGAGGAAGAGCGCGTCGAACCTCCCGCGCTCGAGGACCTGCGCGAGCTCGACCCACGGGTCGAGCGTCGCGTACTCGAGCTGGCGCGTGTCGGCGCGCCGCCACTGGCCGTGGTGGATGTGCGAGACGCAGTTCATCGCGAACGCGTTGAAGCGCAGGCGGGTCATGCCGCGACCTCCGCCGCGGCGAACGCTCCGCGGTACTGCGCGGCCGGATGGCGGTCCGGCAGCTTGTCGTGCCCGAAGAGCTTGCGCCGCAGCGTCCCCTCCGCGTAGCCGTCGCGCGCGAGTCCCCGCTCGCGGAGCACCGGGAAGACGTGCTCGATCAGCTCGTCGTAGGAGCCGGGGATCACCTGGTTGATGACGTTGACGCCGTCGACGCCCGCGTCGCGCCACTGCGCGAGACGGTCGGCGATCTGCTCCGGCGTCCCGACGACCCGCGTCCCGCGCGCGCGCAGGCGCGTGAGGTCGCCGAGCGTCGGCGTGCGCCCGTCGACCGACTCGCGCAGCCACGCGAGGCCGCTCTGCCCGCCCTCGGTGTGGATCAGGTCGATCGGCGTGTCGGCCTCGTAGGCGCCGAGGTCGATGCCGAGGCTGCCGCCGAAGTGGGCGATCATCCCGTCGATGTCGATCCGCTCCTCGAGGTCGGCCTCCTTGCGCCGCGCCTCCTCCTCGGTCGAGCCGACGACGAACGACAGCCCCTGGAAGAACTTCAGGTCGTCGCGGTGGCGACCATGTCCTTCGACGAGGCGGCGGGTGTCGTCGATGAGCTTGCGCGCGTTCTCCGGGTCCGGGCTGACGATGAACTGCGCCTCGGCGTTGCGCGCGGCGAAGTCCCGCCCGACCGGCGAGGAGCCGGCCTGGAAGAGCAGCGGCGTGCGCTGCGGCGAGGGCGCGACGAGGTGCGGGCCCTCGACGCGGTAGCGCTCGCTGACGTGGTGGATCTTGTGGATCTTGGTCGGGTCGGCGTAGACGCCGGACGCGCGGTCGGCGAGCAGCGCGCCGTCGTCCCACGAGCCCTCCCACAGCTTGTAGAGGACGTCGAGGTACTCGTCGGCCCAGGCGTAGCGGTCGTCGTGGGCGAGCAGGCCGTCGTGGCCGAAGTTGCGCCAGCCGTTCTCCAGCGCGCTCGTGACGATGTTCCACGCGATGCGCCCGTTGCTCGCGTGGTCGAGCGTGGAGACGCGGCGCGCGAAGTTGAACGGCGCCTCCTGGATCGGCCCGGCGGTGAACGCGAGCCCGAGGTGCTCGGTGTGCGACGCGAGCGCCGAGAGGATCACCAGCGGGTCGTTGGACGGGATCTGGAGCCCGAGCTTGGCGTGGTGCTCCCAGCCGCCGTCGTAGTCGCCGTAGAGGCCGACGACGTCGGCGAAGAAGATCGCGTCGAAGCCGCCCGCCTCCAGCCGCTTGGCGAGGTCGACCCACAGGTCCAGGTCGTTGAAGCGGATCTGGTCGCCGTCGGGCGCGCGCCAGAGGCCGTGGGTGATGTGCGAGGCCGTGTTCATCACGAACGCCGCGAAGTGCAGGGGGCGAGGAGGGGTCATCGGGTTCCTGTGCTGATCGTGGGGACGGCGGCGATGAGCCGCTGCGTGTAGGGCTGCTGCGGGCGGAAGAAGATGTCGTCGGCCGGGCCCTGCTCGACGACCTTGCCCTCGTTGAGGACGAGCACGCGATCGCTGATGTGGTGGATCACGCCGAGGTCGTGCGAGATGAACAGGTAGCTGACGCCGAGCTGCTGTTGGAGGCGTTGGAGCAGGTCGAGGACCTGCGCCTGGATCGAGACGTCGAGCGCGGAGACCGGCTCGTCGCAGACGATCACCGACGGGTCGGGGCCGAGCGCGCGGGCGATCGCGACGCGCTGGCGCTGGCCGCCGGAGAGCTGGAGCGGCCGGCGCGAGCGGTGCTCGTCCTCGAGCCCGACGAGCGCGAGCAGCTCCCCGACGCGCGCGGCGCGCTTCCCGGCGTTGTCATAGCCCTTGGGATCGAGCGTGTCGGCCAGGATCCGCTCGACCGACCAGCGCGGGTCGAACGAGCTCAGCGGATCCTGGTAGATCAC
>JAOPZG010000019.1 GCA_025964215.1 Conexibacter sp. | reverse complement strand
GCGCTCCTCGACCTCCGCCAGCAGCCGCGTCTTGCCCAGCCCGGCGCTGCCCTCGATCACCAGCGCGCCGCCGCCACCCGCCGCCGCGCCGCCGAGCAGCGCGTCGAGCGCCGCGACGACCTCCTCGCGCTCCAGGACCGCGAAGGACGCGCTCACCTCGCGCTCGTGCAGCGATGCGTCATTGCGCCCGATCCTCCACCATGCCGCGCAACGCGGTAGCGATCCCGTAATCAGTCGGACGCTTCTGGCCGAGACCGGGGGCCGGCGCCTCTCGGATAATAGATAGCCAGATGGCTTGCTCATAACCATATGGCTCTGTATGGTGACGGCCGTGAGCACCGCGCTTCCCGTTCTCAGTCCCCGCGAGCGCCAGCCCGGCGGCTGCTGCGAGGCGCCGGTCGAGCCCGACCTCTCCGCCAAGGCGGCGGTCGCGCTGGCGGCCACCGTGAAGGCGCTGGCCGACCCGACCCGCCTGCGGATCGTCGACACGCTGCGCAAGGCGGCGCCCGAGGCGGTCTGCCAGTGCGAGCTGCTGCCGCTGTTCTCCATGAGCCAGCCCGCGCTGGCCAAGCACCTCAAGATCCTCGTCACCGCGGGGATCGTCGGCACCGAGCGGTGCGGGCTCTGGGCCTACTACTACGTCCTCGAGGACTCCTTGAAGGAGCTGACCGCATGGCTGACCTGACCGACGACGACCTCCGCGAGACGGTGCGGGCCAAGTACGCCGCCGCGGCGCTGGCGACCGTCGACGCCCCCGTGAGCAACTGCTGCGGCCCGGTCAGCACGACCGACGCCGCCGGCAACCAGGTCTTCGGCAGCGTCCTCTACGACGGCGCCGAGTCCGGCGCGGCCCCGGAGTCGGCCGTCAACGCCTCGCTGGGCTGCGGCGTGCCGACCGCCGTCGCCGACCTCCACCCCGGCGAGACCGTGCTCGACCTCGGCTCCGGCGCGGGCACCGACGTGCTGATCTCCGCCCGGCGCGTCGGGCCGGCGGGCAAGGCCATCGGGTTGGACATGACCGACGAGATGCTCGCCCTCGCGCGCGCCAACGCCGAGCAGGCCGGCGCGACCAACGTCGAGTTCGTCAAGGGCCACATCGAGGAGATCCCGCTGGCCGACGCCTCGGTCGACGTCGTGATCTCCAACTGCGTCATCAACCTCTCGGGCGACAAGGCGCAGGTGCTGCGCGAGGTCGCGCGGGTCCTCAAGCCCGGCGGCCGCTTCGCGGTCTCCGACGTCATCGCCGACGAGGACATGGACGCCGCGACCCGCGCCGACATGGCGCAGTGGACCGGCTGCATCGCCGGCGCGCTGACCCGGCAGGAGTTCCACGACACCTTGCTCGCCGCCGGCCTGACCGACGTCGAGATCCGCGAGACCCACCGCGTCCACGAGCACGCCGCGTCGGCGATCGTGCGCGCCCGCAAGGCGTAGGCCTGCGACGGCGCGACCCAGGGGCTTGGCGTCCGCCGCGCTGATCCGTCAGGCTGTCGGACCCTGGCCGAGACGGTGCGCCGGAGACCGAACGACGCCCCGGCATGATCTCGACCCTCGACTTCGCAGCGCTGGTGCTGGCCGGCATCGCCGCCGGCCTGATCGGGTCCGCGGGCGGCATCACCTCGCTGATCTCGTTCCCGGCGCTGCTGGCGGTCGGGCTGCCGGCCCACGCGGCCAACGTCGCCAACAGCGTCGCCCTCGTCGCCTGCCTGCCCGGATCGGCGCTGGCCTCGCGGCCCGAGCTGCGCGGCCGGGCGCCGTGGCTGCGGCGCTGGACCCCGGTGGCCACCCTCGGCGGGACGGCCGGCGCGGCGCTGCTGCTCGTGACCCCCGCGAGCGTCTTCGCCCAGGTCGTGCCGTTCCTCGTGGTCGCGGGATCGCTGGCGCTCCTGTTCGAGCGGCGCCTCGGGGCGTGGCACCGGCGGCGCGCGGGACCGAACCGGCTCGCGCTGCCGGCCGGCGTCCTGGCGCTCTCGCTCTACAACGGCTACTTCGGCGCCGGCGCCGGCGTGATGACCCTCACGCTCGTGCTCGTCCTCGTCGACCGCGACCTCCCGACCGCCAACGCGCTGAAGAACATGCTCATCGGCGTCGGGAGCGTGGCCACGGCGACGATCCTCATCCTCTTCGGACCCGTCGACTGGTCGGCCGCCGTCCCCGTCGCGCTGGGGATGCTCGCCGGCAGCCGCGCCGGGCCGATCGTCGCGCGACGCCTCCCGCCCGACCTGCTGCGCGGCCTGATCGTCGTCTTCGGGCTGCTCCTGGCGATCGACCTCTGGCTCCACCCGAGCGCCTGATCGCGCGGGGTCCTCAGGGGGCCGTGTGGAGCGCCGTCGTCACGTCGAGCTGCCCGGTGCAGGTGTCGCTGCCGTTCTTGTAGTCGACGATCTGCGCGGTCAGGTGGACGCTCTTCGCGCTGGCGAACGTCCCGGACATCGTGGTCTGGCCGAACTCCGGGTCGGACGGCGACGTGCCGGTGAAGGCCTTGCCGCTGAGCGGCATCGCCTGCACGATCCGGCTCACGGTCTCCGTGGCGCCGGACGGGGCGCACGTCAGCGGGATCGAGGCGCGCACCGACACCGAGCGCTTGCCGGCCGTCGTGGCCACGGTCAGCCCGATGCCGTTGGCGCCGTTGTACGAGCCGTCGGCCGGCACGGTCAGCGGCGCCTTCTTCTTCGTGCTCTTCTTCTTGCACTTGCTGCCCTTGCGGACGTAGCCCTTCTTGCACTTCCCCTTCGTCTTGGCCGAGACCACGCCGTGATCGCCGGCCAGCGACAGCGCCGGCGAGAGCGCCGAGATCCCGATGCACAGGCACGCGGCCGCGAGGCACAACCGAAGGGTCGAGTTCATGGCGAGCGACACTAACCGCGCGAGCGCGCCCGCGCGCGCCATCCGCTCCGGACCCGTACGCGGTTACGCGTAGGCACGCGCGCGCGGAGCGTCCGCGCGAGGGCGCGGCTACGCCGCGAGGATCAGCTGCCAGGTGACGCCGAAGCGGTCCTGCAGCCAGCCGAACCGCTCGGCGAAGTCGTAGGCGCCGAGGGGCATCAGGACGGTCGCGCCGTCCTGCAACCCGGCCCAGGCGGCGTCGACGGCGGTCGCGTCGGGCAGCTCGACGGTGAGCGAGATCGCGGGCGTGAAGGTGAAGTCGTGGGGTCCGGGGCTGTCCATGAGCGTCACGTCGCGGCCGGCGATCCGGGCGTGGGCGTGCAGGATGCCGTGGTCGGCGCGCTTGACGGCGACGACCTCGGAGTCCGGGAACGTCGCCACGTAGAGCTCCATCGCCTCCTCGGCGTGGCCGCACTGGTCGCCGACGAACATCAGGCTGGGCATGAGGTTCGACATGCGGCGACGATATCCGGGAGCCCGGCCGGCTGGCCGCCCGCGATGGCGCGTGGCGCGGCCCGCCAGCGGGCACGCCGCCCACCGATGAGGAGACTTCCGCTTGGGCTGGTCGTCGCGGTGCTGGCGCTGCCGCTGGGGTGCGGCAGCGCCGTGGCCGCCGGCGGGCAGCCCGATCCGCGCTTCGGCTCCGGTGGCAGCGTCACGCCGGAGATCGCGCTCGCCGCGATCAGCCGCGCCGCGGACGGCACGCTCCTGGTGACGGGCTCCGGGACGGTCAACGGCATCGACCCCAACAACCAGCTCCCGTACCAGTGGGGGACGTTCGGCCTCCAGTGGCTCGGCGAGGACGGCAGCGGCCAGCGAACGGTCGTCAGCCAGGACGGGCTGCCCTTCGGCGAGGCGATCGCGGCGACGGCGACGGCCACCGACTCGGCCGGGCGCGTCTGGATCGCCGGCGGCACGGTCGGCGACGGCTACTCCGAGGGGCAGGAGGTCGTGGTCGAGCGCCGCCTCGCCGACGGCACGCTCGACCCCAGCTTCGGCAATGGCGGCGTCGCGCGCGTCTCGGCCGGGCTGCCGGACACGATCAACGCCGTGGTCGCGCTGCTCGTGGAGCCCGACGGGCGCGCGGTCGTGGTGACGAAGACCGACCGCGTCTTCCGGCTGAGCCCCGACGGCGCGCTCGACGGCGCGTTCGGCATCGTCGACCCGGGGGCGCTGGCGCTCACCGACGGCTTCCTCGACGGCGACGGCCGGATCGTCGTCGCGGGCCAGTTCGAGGACCCGTCGGACGCCGAGCGCGACCCCGCCGGGCTGGCGATCCTCGACGCCGGCGGCCACCCCGGCCCGCGCTTCACGCTGCCCGGCCGCCATGGCGTCATGGCCGCGGCGCTCGCGCCCGGAGGCCAGGCGATCCTCGCCGGCGACAGCGAGGTGAAGACCGCCGACCCGCGCACCGACGCCGTCAACTGGGCGGAGCGCATCAGCCTCGCGACCGGCGCGCCGGACCCGTCGTTCGGCGACCACGGGTCGTTCACGCACACCTTCGGCACGCGGATCCAGAGCGAGGGCTACTACGAGTTCGTCCACGACCTCGCGGTCGGCCGCGACGGCGCGGCGATCCTCGGCGGGCAGTACCGCAAGGTCGTCGACGACCACGGCAACGCGGAGGGCCGCGGCTTCCTGGTCCGCCTGACGCCGGCCGGCCAGCTCGACACGTCCTTCGGCGAGGGCGGCCTCGCGCCGTCGGGCGCCGAGAGCTCCGCGGTGACGACGGTGGCGCTCGACGCCGCCGGCCGCGCGCTGTCGGCCGGCAACGGGTTGCACCGCGCGACCGCGGCGACCGCGGAGGACGCGGCGTGGCCGGACCCGGTCGTCGCGCTGGCAGGTCCGAGCGGTGGTGGCGG
>JAOPZG010000624.1 GCA_025964215.1 Conexibacter sp. | reverse complement strand
CGCCGCTCGCGACGAGGCCGCCGTCCTCGTCGGCGACGAAGAGCGCCGCCGAGTGGCCGTCGGTGATCCGGCAGGCGGCGTCGCAGAGCTGGTCGCGGAGCTCGGCGTCGTCGAGGCCGCCGGCCATCCGGCTCGTGACGTCGGCCAGCGCGGCGAGCGCGTCGGTCTCGGCCTGGCGCTCGCGCTCGCGCTCGAGGCGCTCGGCGATGTCGCGGGCGAAGACGTTGAAGCGGATCCCCTCGCGGGTCGTGGTCGCGGCGACCGTGACCTCGACGGGGATGTGGTGGCCGTCGCGGTGCAGCGCGGGCAGCTCGACGGCGCCGGTCGGCAGCTCCTGCTCGCCGTCCAGGACCGCGGCGACGAGGTTCACGCCGCCGTGCTCCGCGCGCAGCGCCTCGGGCACGAGGGTGTCCACGACGCGGCGGCCGATGATCGCGTCGCGCTCCCAGCCGAAGAGGCGCTCGGCGCAGCCGTTGAAGGCGAGGATCGTGCCGTGCTCGTCGATCCGCAGGAAGGCGTCGGGCGCCTGGTCGAGGATCTCGACCAGCGCGGCGTGGCGCTCGGTGGCGAGCTGGCGCTGGCGGTAGGCCTCGACGTGCGCGCTGACCGCGGCGGCGAGGGTCCGGAGCGTGTCGCGGTCGCCCTCGTCCATCCCGCGCGGCTGCGGGTCGATGACGCAGAGCGTCCCGATCGCGTGGCCCTCGGCGGTGCGCACGGGCGCGCCCGCGTAGAAGCCGACGCGGCCCGCCGTCACGAGCGGGTTGTCGGCGAAGCGCGGGTCGGCCGCGGCGTCGGTGACGACCCACGGGTCGGCGTCGGCGGCGATCGCGTGCGCGCAGAAGGAGACGGAGCGCGGGTCCTCGTCGCCGTGCCGGAGGCCGACGCCGGCCTTCGTCCACTGGCGCTCGGCGTCGATCAGGCTGACGGCGGCCATCGGCGTGCCGAGCAGGCGCGCGGCCAGCTCGGCGAGCGCCTCGTAGGCGGGGTCGACCTCGGAGTCCAGGAGCTCCAGGCGGCGCAGGGCGTCCAGGCGCGCGGACTCGTCGTGCGGCATCGGCGGCGTGATGGCCATCGACTCGTTGGTCGGCAGGATCGGGCCGGAGCTTCACCCCGGACGGACACGTCTCCGAGCTCCGGCTCAGGAGATGGCGCGGAAGCCGCGGTCGAAGAGCTTCTCGGCTTGCCCGCCGGGATCCGGCGAGTGCAGCAGCACGACGCCGAGGCGGTGGCCGTCCCGCTTGACCGCCGCGACGAGGCAGCGGCCGGCGGCGTCGGTGAAGCCGGTCTTGACCCCGAGCGTGCCGGGGTAGCGCTGGAGCAGCAGCGGGTTGTGGTTGTAGAGGTAGAGCTTGCCGCCCTTGATCGGGAACGGCAGGATCGCCTGGCGGTGGCCGACGATCTTCGCCAGCCGCGGCTCGTCGAGCAGCGCGCGCGCCTCGACGGCCAGGTCGGCGGCGCACGAGTGGTTGCCGCGGTCGGTGAAGCCGCTCGGCGTCGAGTAGCGCGTGCAGCTCAGGCCCATCGAGGAGGCGCGCGCGTTCATCATCGCGACGAAGCCCGGGACCGTCTTGCCGGCGCGCTGGGCCAGCGCGATCGCCGCGTCGTTGCCCGAGGGCAGCAGCAGGCCGTAGAGCATCGCCGAGACGCCGATCCACTTGTTCTTCGGCAGGACGCCGACGCCGGAGCCCTGGTAGGCCAGCGCCTCCTTGGTGATCCGGACCTTCGAGCCCTGCGGCACGCGGTCGGCCACCACGAGCGCGGTCATGATCTTCGTCACGGACGCGATCGGCAGGATCCGCGTCGGGTCCTTGCGCCAGAGGACGCGGCCGGTGTCGAGGTCGAACAGCAGCCCGCTGCGCGGCTGGTGGCCGAAGCGGATCTGGACGGGATCGGGCGCGCCGGTCAGCGCGAGCGTCAGCGGCGAGGTCGCGGCGGCGGGGGCGACCGGGCCGTTGGCGGCCTGCAGCGGCGCGTCGGGCGCGCCGCCGTCGATCTTGCTCGTCGACGTGCCGCTGTCGCTCGTCCCGCAGCCGGCGGCGAGGAGCGCCAGCAGCGCGACGACGAGGATCGCTGCGCGCCTCACCGCGGCGGCTCCTTCAGCGCTCCGAAGATCCCGGACCCGAGCATCGCGAGGATGATGATCGAGAGCACGGTCAGCACGTCGGGGCCGTTGCGGATCGCGACGTAGACCGTCAGCCCGCCGAGCACGAGGACGAGCAGGAGCGCGCCGAGCAGGATGGGGCGGGGGTCCACGCGCTCACGCCGCCATGGCGCTGGCCGGGCGCGGCGGGTAGCCGGGGTTCTTGCGGTGGGCGAAGACGCGGATCAGCAGCAGCCCGAAGACGAAGCCGCCGATGTGGGCGAAGTAGGCGACGCCGCCGCCCCCGCCCGTCGGGTCGCTCAGGCCCCAGGCGCCGAAGAGGAGCTGCTCGACGAACCAGATGCCGAGCACGACCATCGCCGGGATCTCGATGATGGTGAAGAACAGGATGATGAAGAACAACGTCAGGACGCGGGCGCGGGGGTAGAGCACGATGTAGCCGCCGAGCACGGCGGCGATGGCGCCCGAGGCGCCGACCAGCGGGGCGGCGTTCCCGGCGCCGGAGGCGACCAAGGTCTGGCCGGCGAGCGCCGCGAGGCCGCCGAGCAGGTAGAAGACGATGAACTTGGGCTTGCCCATGCTGTCCTCGACGTTGTTGCCGAAGATCCAGAGAAAGAGCATGTTGCCGGCGAGGTGCAGGATCGAGCCGTGCATGAACATCGAGGTGAACGCCGTCTCGAGCACCGGCGGCTGGCCGGGCACGTCGCCGCACGCGATCCCCTGGCCCTGGGCGATGCACTGCTGGCCGGGATGCTTGATCTCGTACGGGATCCAGCCGTAGTCGATGACGTTGTGGTCGGGCGGCCCGTGCAGGATCCCGCCGCGCTGCCAGACGAAGTAGGCCAGCACGTTGGCGACGATCAGCAGGATCGTGATCGCCGGGAACCGCAGCGTCGGGATGTTGTCGCGGAGCGGGATCAAGGGCCCGCGTGAATCTAGCTTGCGGCTGCGGCGAGCGGCCCGATGCCCGGCTCGGGCTGCGGCACGTGCTCGTCGGCGTGGTAGGAGCTGCGCACCAGCGGGCCGGCGGCCACGTGGTCGAAGCCCATCGCCATGCCGGCGGCGGCGAGCGCGTCGAACTCGTCGGGGTGCCAGTAGCGGACGAGCGGCAGGTGGCGCTCGGTCGGCCGCAGGTACTGGCCGATCGTGATGACCTGGACGTCGTGCTCGCGCAGCTGGCCGAGCGCGTCGACCATCTCGTCGAAGGACTCGCCGAGGCCGACCATCAGCCCGGACTTGGTGACGACCTGCTCGCCGCCCAGCTCCTTCGCGGTCTCCAGGACGCGCAGCGAGCGCTCCCACGTCGAGCCGCGGCGGGCGATCGGGTAGAGGCGCGGGGCGACCTCGACGTTGTGGTTGAAGACGTCGGGGCGCTCGGCGATGACCTTGGCGAGCGGCATGTCCAGGCCCTGGAAGTCCGGGGTGAGGACCTCGACCTTGCACTTGGGCGCTTGGCGGCGGATCTGGCGGATGACGCCGACGAACGCGTGCGCGCCCTTGTCGGGCATGTCGTCGCGGTCGACGCTCGTGATGACCGCGTGGCGCAGGCCCATGCGCGCGACCTGGCGGGCGACGCGGGCGGGCTCCAGCGGGTCGTTCCAGGTCGGCTTGCCGGTCTTGACGTGGCAGAAGCCGCAGCGGCGCGTGCACGTGTCGCCGAGGATCATGAACGTCGCGGTGCCGCGCTCCCAGCACTCGCCGATGTTCGGGCAGGCTGCTTCCTGGCAGACGGTGTGGAGGTTGTCGTCGGCGATCTTCGTCTTGAGCTCGCGGTACTTCGGCCCGCCGGGCATGGGGACCTTGAACCACTTCGGCTTGCGCTCGCGGATGTCGAGGACGTCGGGTCCGAGGACCTTCAGCACGTCCATCCCACCGGGGTTGGAGCGGGAGCGGGTCTTGTGCTCGCGCTCGGGCGTCGTCGGTTCGGCGGCCATCGCCGTCCGTAGGCTACCGAGCGGTCGTGGCCGGCTCGGGCGCCGGCTTGAAGCCGTGCGCGCGCACGAGGTCCGCGCTGGAGCGCACGAGCGCGACGAGGCCGAAGACGAAGAGCCCGAGCTGGGTCAGCGCGTGCTGGGTCGGGCCGCCGTGCCAGGTGATCGCGAGCGCGACGGCGACGAGGAACGCGAGGTCGCCGGCGAGCGGTCCGGTGAGCAGGATCGCGGTCTGGCGCCGGCGCGAGGTCGTGGGGGAGTGCAGGCACTCGCCGCCCCACAGCCAGCTCCGGGTCGGGCCGATCAGCAGGCGGCCGATCCGGATGCTGAAGAGCGGGGGACCGGCGCCGAGCAGGACGCAGACGCGGCCCTTGGTCAGCGCGAGGGCGGCGGCGGCGCGGCCCAGTTCGTGGATGAGCGCCGCGGGCACCGTGGCCGCGACGATGACGAGGAGGATGCGCAAGGTGCCGTCCATGGCTCCGGTCCGGATCGACCGGTCCGCACGCGGACTTGACCGGATGGGCTGGAAGTCAGCCGACGGGCGATGGCTTCGGCGCTTCGAGGGCCCGCTCGAGCGCCTGGGGGGTGACGAGGCGCTGGCGGTGGTCGAGCGCCTGCGCGAGGCCGAGGGCGACGCGGCGGCGGACGCAATCGAGGCGCCCGGCGCGTCCGGTCTCCTGTTGCACGGAGGTCGCGGCGACGCCGCCGAGGCCGCAGGCGACGACCCAGTCGAAGGGCGCGAGGTCGTTGTCGACGTTGAGGCTCAGGCCGTGCATCGTCACGCCGTGGGAGATGTGCAGGCCGATCGAGCCGATCTTGCGCTCGCCGACCCAGACGCCGGTGAAGTCGCGGCCGTCGGCGGCGCGGCCGCGGGCCTCGATCCCCTCCTCGCGCAGGGCGTCCACCATCACCTGCTCGAGCTGCTCGACGAAGGCCATCACGTCGGTCACGCCGACGATCGGGTAGCCCACGAGCTGGCCGGGGCCGTGGTAGGTGACCTTGCCGCCGCGGTCGACGTCGGCGATCTCGATGCCGCGCTCGGCGTACCACTCCGGGGCGAACGGCAGCTCGCCCGGGTCGCTGCGGCGGCCGCGCGTGTAGACGGGCGGGTGCTCGAGGAGCAGGAGGGTGTCCGGGATCGCGCCGGCCTGGCGCGCGGCGCGCACGCGGTGCTGGAGCGCGAGCGCGTCGGCGTAGGGCACGCGACCCAGGTGCACGGTCCAGAGATCCACGGTCACCAGATGGTGCCACACGGCTGCGGTCGCCTCGGAGCTCGGCGCTGCGCGACTCGCCGCGCGTGCGAGACTCGGGCCGTGGCCGAACGTCAGGCGATCGCCGTGTGGCGCTCCCGCCTGCGCTGGCGGTTGAGCGGCGCGTGGCAGTGGCCGGCCTTCGCGGTCCTGACGGTCGTGGATGCCGTCGTCCTCGCGCGCCTGCCGTTCTCCGGCGGCCGCGCGAACCTGCTCGGCTGCGTGCTGGCGGCCGGGCTGCTGAACCTGATCGTGGTCGCGACGATCCCGCGGATGGGCGGCTGGGTCATCCGGCGCCGGCGGCCGCACCTGCCGCGCGAGGTCGCCGCCGACCAGGCGGGGACGGTCGGGCTGGTGGCGTTGTGCGCGTTGTTGATCGTCGGCGGGGTGGCGCACCGGCCGGCGCTGCGGGCGAACGACGGCCGCCTGTCGTCGGTCATCCGCGAGTCGCGCGTCTTCGCCGCGCACCGGGCGCCGGCGCGGTACCTGCCGCTGCACGACTCCGACACCTGGCAGGCCGGGCCGAGCCTGTTCCGCACGTGCTACCCGGGGCCGGACCCGCGGCGGGACTTCTGCGTCCTCGTCCGCACCGACGAGCCGGCGATGATCAAGCGCGTCGACCCGGACCAGCGGCCGAACGCGACGATCGCGGGCCCGGACAACCCGGGCCGCGCCGACGGCTAGCAGGGGGTCAGACCCCTTGAGTCCCCGCGACTCAAGGGGTCTGACCCCTTGCGGTGGGCGCTGCATGTCCAGCTGCTGACCTCAAGGTTCGTTCGGGACCGACCGATGCGGACCCCGAATGCGCTTCTTGCGGGCTTTTGTCGGCGTGGTCGGGGCTTCGGGCTCCGTCATCGCCGCGGGCGGGATCATGCTCGCGGTGCTTTCGGCCGCGTTGGCGTTCCACGGCTGGCCGGATGTGCGAGCGCGCGGGCCCGAGGTCGTGGGCTCGACTGAGCTGGCGGATGGCGCTGGTGTCGGTGGTGGCGCCGGTGGTCGCGGGCGCGCCGGGATCCGGCGGACAGTCGCGGTGACGACGCTGCCGGCGGTGCCGGTGGCGGCGTCCACGCGCGCGTCCCGCACGGCTGTGGCGCGGCACCAACGCCATGCGGCGGCGCGGCGCGAGCAGGCCGCGCGCACACCCACGTCCTCGCGCGGTGGCGC
>JAOPZG010000618.1 GCA_025964215.1 Conexibacter sp. | reverse complement strand
GCTCGGCGGGCATCGAGCGCCAGCCGGCCTAGCGTCCGCGCGATACACCGGCGGGTAGTTCGTCACTCGCCGATCAAGCGTCCAATTCACCACAAGTTCTCCCGGCCGTCTCCGTTCAAGTGGGCATGGACGTGCACACGGGACTCGAGACTTGCACCGGCTGCGGGCGGCCCTTCGTGGAGCCCGTGGCGCTGCTGGAGCTCGTCGACGAGGGCCTCTACCTGCTCGCGCTGCACTGCAAGAACTGCGACCTCTTGACGACCGGCGTCCACGAGGACGCCGAGCTGGAGGCGCTCGAGCACGCGGGCGAGCGCGCGCAGGCCGAGATGGAGTCGGCGCTCGAGATCGTCTCGGTCGCGCGCTTCATCGACGACCTCGAGGGCTTCGCTCACGCGCTCGACGCGGGCCTCGTGCTGCCCGAGGACTTCTAGGACCGCTCAGCAGCTGATGGTCAGCGGCTGCTTGAGCCGCACGAGCGCGGTGCGCACGCCGCCGAGGCGGTAGCGGACGCGGAGGCTGTCGATGCGACCCGTGGCGCCGGGGCGGCAGCCGTAGCGCGAGAGCCGCAGGACGATCGACGAGTAGGTCGCGTCCTTGGGCTGCAGGACGAACGGCGCGAACGGCGTGCGGTGGTTGACGTCGCCGACGTCGGGCAGCAGGCCGACGTCCTCGAGGTGCAGCGCGTAGCCGTGCTCGACGCCCGGCTCGATGCCGAGGACCTCGACGGCGCGGCCGCCGCCGTTGTAGATCGGCGGCCCGACGACGTAGAGCGCGCTCTTGCCCGGCCTCAGCACGCGCGGCGCGCCGTCGGAGTTGTCGCTCAGCGGGTGGTAGACGGCGTAGGCCGTGGCGAAGCCGATCGCCAGGACCGGCACGAGGATGCCGGCGGCGAGCGCGCGCTGGCGGCTGAGCCCGAAGGCGAACGGCTCCGGGCGCGTGGTGCCGTCGGCGCGGTAGACGGTCCAGCGCACGGCGACGGCGGCGAGCGCGGCGGCGCCGCCGGCGGTCAGCATCGTGAAGACGGCGGCGAGGCCGGCGATCAGCAGCGTCAGGCCGGTCCAGGTCCAGGACGGCGTGCCGCCGACGAAGGTGCTCAGCCAGTAGCGGACGGTGAGCGTGACGGCCCAGAGCATCGCGAGCGCGACCGCGACGTCGGCAAGCGCCGCGCCGCTGGAGTCGAGCGCGAACGGCACCGTGTGCTCGCCGACGGCGTCGGCGGACGCGACGCCGAGGAAGCTCGGCGCCGCCAGGGCGATCGTCCCGAAGAACGCGCCCAGCCAGGCGCCGACGAACACGAAGAAGAAGACCCGGACGAAGCCGGGCCGGCCCGTCGCCTCCTGCGCCTCCCCGTCCTGATCGTCGTCCAGGACCTCTGCGACGACGTCACTCACACGCGCCAACTTAGTGGTCAGCAGGCCGGCTCGCGAACCGACCTGGACCTTCAGGTGGGGCGGTGACGTACCGCGTCGGACACGAACGCCCGGTACCGCCGCCGCGCGCCACGCCCACCCGCGCCCAGCAGCTCCAGCAGCCGGGCGACGTCCAGCCACGGCGGCGCAGGGACCAGGCCCACCACCGCGCCATGGCTCCCCCACGCCCACGCCTCCGGCGTCGCGCACAGCCCCGCGACCACCGGGTTCGCCGCGATGTAGCCCGCCACGGCCCACAGCTGCGGGTCGTCACGGACGTGCACCGAGCCGAAGCGACCCTCGAACAGATGCCCGCGGCGGTCATGGCGCTTGTTGAAGCTCGCGCCGTAGTCGCCGTGCAGCCGCCGCATCCCGGCGCTCAGGTTCGGCTCCGGCGTCTCCAGAAGCAGGTGCATGTGGTTGCCCATCAGGCAGTAGCCCAGACACCGCCAGCGACGCTCGACCACGGTGTCGCCGAGCAACGCCAGATAGCGCTGCCGATCACCGTCGTCGCGATAGACCGCGCAGCCGTCGACTCCCCGCGCGTAGACATGGTGCATGCCGCCCGCGACATCGATCCGCAACTTCCTCGCCATGCCCCTCTTAGGCGGGGGCGCCGCACTTCTCGCCCCCACCAAGAGGACAGCCTCAACCCTCAACCACCCTCAAGGGGGTCTGACCCCCTCGAGCGTTGCCGCCAACCCTCAAGGGGGTCTGACCCCTGGAGGGTGGCGGTGCGGCTAGTGCTCCCCGCCGCCCTCGACGAGCTTCAGGAACGCCTCGGTGCGGCGCTTCTCGCGCTCGGCGACGCGGGCGGCCTCGGAGCCGTCCTCGGCCTGCTCGAGCTCGCGCTCGGCGGTCTGGAGCTTCTCGCGGAGCGTGCCGGCGTCGAGCGACGACGGGTCGCTCGCCTCCTCCACCAGGATCAGCACGCGGCCCTCGGAGACCTGCACGTAGCCCTCGCCCTGGGCGAGCCGGACGACGTCCGACTCGCTCTTGTAGAGGCGCAGCTCGGTCGGCTCCAGCATCCCCAGCAGCGGCTGGTGGTTGGCCAGGATGCCGATCGAGCCGACGGTCGTGCGGGTCGAGACCATCTCGACCTCGTCGTTGAAGACCTCGCCCTCGGGCGTGAGGACCTCGGCGGTGAAGGTGGTGCGGGCCATCGGGCTTACTTGTTGCCCTTGGCCGCGGCCACCACGTCGTCGATCGTGCCCTTGAGCAGGAAGGCCGACTCCGGCAGGTCGTCGTGATCGCCGCTCAGGATCTCCTGGAACGAGCGGATCGTCTCGGCGATCGGCACGTACGCGCCGTCGATGCCCGTGAACTGCGTTGCGACGTTGAACGGCTGCGACAGGAAGCGCTCGATCTTGCGGGCGCGCTGCACCGTCACCTTGTCGTCGTCGGAGAGCTCGTCGATGCCGAGGATCGCGATGATGTCCTGCAGCTCCTTGTAGCGCTGCAGGATCGACTTGACCTGGTTGGCGACGTTGTAGTGCTCCTCGCCCAGGATGTCGGGCTTGAGGATCGTGGACGTCGAGTCCAGCGGGTCGACCGCCGGGTAGATGCCCTTCTCGGAGATCGAGCGCGAGAGCGTCGTCGTGGCGTTCAGGTGCGCGAACACCGAGGCCGGGGCCGGGTCGGTGAGGTCGTCCGCCGGGACGTAGATCGCCTGCACCGAGGTGACCGAGCCCTTGCGGGTCGACGTGATCCGCTCCTGGAGCTGGCCCATCTCGGACTCCAGCGTCGGCTGGTAGCCCACCTGCGACGGCATGCGGCCGAGGAGCGCCGAGACCTCGGAGCCCGCCTGCACGAAGCGGAAGATGTTGTCGATGAACAGCAGCACGTCCTGGCCCTGGTCGCGGAAGTACTCCGCCATGGTCAGGCCCGTGAGCGCCACGCGCATGCGCGCTCCGGGGGGCTCGTTCATCTGGCCGAAGACCATCATCGTCTTGTCGATGACGCCGGACTCGGTCATCTCCAGCCAGAGGTCGTTGCCCTCGCGGGAGCGCTCGCCCACGCCGCAGAACGCCGACAGGCCGCCGTGCTCGGAGGCGAGGTTGTGGATGAGCTCCTGGATCAGCACCGTCTTGCCGACGCCGGCGCCGCCGAACAGGCCGACCTTGCCGCCCTTGGCGTAGGGCGCGAGCAGGTCGATGACCTTGATGCCGGTCTCGAACATCTCGGTCGTCGGCGTCAGGTTCTCGACCGTCGGCGCGTCGCGGTGGATGCCCCACCGCTCCTTGACCTCGATCGGCTCGCCCTCGTCGATGACGTCGCCGAGCACGTTGAAGATGCGGCCGAGGGTCATCTCGCCGACGGGCACCGAGATCGGGCCGCCGGTGTCCTCGATCTCCAGGCCGCGGGCCAGGCCGTCGGTCGTGTCCATGGCGACCGCGCGGACGCGGTCGTCGCCGAGGTGCTGCTGCACCTCGCAGACCAGCCACTCGGCGCCCGCCTCCGACGAGGCGCCCTCCTCGGCCTTGGCGGCCTCGGGCAGCCGCACGC
>JAOPZG010000598.1 GCA_025964215.1 Conexibacter sp. | reverse complement strand
GGCCGGACCAGCGGCGCGACGCCGGCGGCGCTCAGCGGGACGCCGCGCTGGAGGCGGTCGTCGATGACGCTCGCGGCGGCGTCGGCCTCGCGCTCCAGCTTGCCGGTCTGCTCGGAGCGCACGCGCGCGCCCTCGACCGCGCCGAGCGGGATCCCGAGGACGAGCACGGCCGCGAGCGCGATCAGCGCCGTCGAGGTCGTCAGGCGCCGGCGGACGGTCACGGCTCGAAGCGCAGGCCGACGCCGCGGACGGTGATCACGTGCTGCGGGTCGGTCGCGTCCTCGCCGAGCTTGCGCCGCAGCCAGGAGACGTGCATGTCCAGCGTCTTGGTCGAGCCGAACCAGTTCTCGTCCCAGACCTCGGCCATGATCCGCTCGCGCGTCACGACCCGGCCCGCCTCGGCGACGAGCAGCGCGAGCAGGTCGTACTCCTTGGGCGAGAGCTCGAGCTCGTCGCCGGCGCGCCAGGCGCGGCGGGCGGCGCGGTCGAGGCGGACGTCGCCGGCCTCTGAGAGCTGCGGCGACGTCGTCCTCCTCAGGTGCGCGCGCACGCGCGCGAGCAGCTCGCTGACCCGGAAGGGCTTGGTGACGTAGTCGTCGGCGCCGGCGTCGAGGCCGTCGACGACGTCCAGCTCGGCGTCCTGGGCGGTGAGGAACAGGATCGGGACCGCCGGCCGCCGCGCGCGGATGCGGCGGCAGACCTCGAGGCCGTCGATGCCGGGCAGGCCGACGTCGATGATCACGAGGTCGTGCGCGTCGTCGCCGGCGGAGGCGAGGCGGAGCGCCTCCTCGCCGCTCGCGACGCCGTCGGCCGCGTAGCCCTCGCGCTCCAGCGCCCGCGCGAGCGGGACGCGGATCCCCTCGTCGTCCTCGACGATCAGCAGGCGGGCCACGCGGTGATCGTAGGGCCGCGCGGCCCGCCTTTGCCGTTCCTTGACCCGCTGCTCGGGATCCTGGCGGCCATGCCGCACCTCTCCGAGCTGCACGGCGCCGCCACCCACCTCGCGGTCGTCGCGATCCCGCTCTTCGCGATCCTGCACTTCGTGCGGCGCGCGGGGCGCGGGGGAGCGGCGGTGGTCGGCGCCGAGCCGTGGGCGCTGGGCGCGTCGCTGGTGGGGATCGCCGCCTCGGGCGCGACGGGCCTGCTGGTCTGGGGCGAGGCGCAGACGACCCTGCGCGGTCAGCACTTCCGCGTGGGGAACGTCCACTTCTGGCTGGGCATCGCGATCGCGGCGCTCGCCGTGCTGGCGGCGGGGGACTGGTGGCGCAGCCGGCGGCGGGGCGGCGTCCACCACCGGCCGGTGGTCGTCCCGATCCTCGCGGTCCTGGTTGTCGTAGGGGTCGCGGTGCAGGGCTACCTCGGCGGCCGCATGACCTACGAGCACGGCGTCGGCGTCTTCGACGGCGGGCAGCTGGCGCAGACCGCGACCGGCGTCTCGAAGCTGGACGTGGCGCTCGCGAAGGGCACGAGCCGGACGGCCGCGGGACGGATGGCGTTCTCGGCCGAGGGGCTCGGCTGCGCGCGCTGCCACGGCGACCTGGCCGAGGGGCTGCGCGCGCCGCCGCTCGCCGGCGGGCGCGACGTCATGGACTTCCGGCGAGTCCATCAACATGGCCTGTTCCCGAAGGCCGTGGTCAGCGACGCGGACTTCGCGGCGATCGACGCGTGGCTGAAGACGCTGGCGCCGCGCGGGCGGCGAGGCTGACGCTCAGGGATCTCTCAGGAGACGCAGAACCGCCGCTCAAGGTGGTGGTCCATCTTCTCGGCATGCGCCTCGCGCTCCCACACCGTCACGTCGCCGTCGAGGAGATCATGGGCACGGTCGTCTCGCTCGACGTGCGCGGCGCGCACGCGGGCACCGAGGTCGCGGACGCCGGCCGCGTGGCACTGGACCGGCTGCGCGCGGTCGACGCGCGCTTCAGCACGTACCGCCCGGACAGCGAGATCGCCCGGATCGCGCGTGGCGAGCTCGACGCCCTCGACGCCTCGCCCGACGTGCGCGAGGTCCTGGATCGCTGCGACGACCTGCGGCGCGCGACCGGCGGCTGGTTCGACCACGGCTCCGGAGACGCGCTGGACCCGTCGGCGCTGGTCAAGGGCTGGGCGGTGCAGCGCGCGGCCGACGGCCTGAGCGCGGCGGGCGTGACCGACTTCTGCCTGAGCGCGGGCGGCGACCTCGTCGTCCGCGGCGGCGCGCGGCCGGCGACGTGCTGGCGGGTGGGGATCCAGCATCCGCAGGATCGCGGCGCGGTCGCCGCGACGCTGGAGGTCACCGACCTCGCCGTTGCGACGTCCGGCGCTTACGAGCGCGGCGCGCACGTGCGCGACCCGCACAGCGGACGCCCGCCGAGCGGCGTGCTGTCGGTGACGGTCACCGGCCCGGACCTCGGGACCGCCGACGCCTGCTCGACCGCGGCGTTCGCGATGGGGCTCGACGGACCGGCGTGGACGCTGCGGCTCGCGGCGGGCTACGAGGCGCTGACGATCCTGGCCGACGAGACCGTGCTGGCGACCCCGGGCTTCCCGGGACGGGAGCCGGCGGCGTGAGCGCGCAGTCGCTGTGGGTGGATCCGCGCGAGCCGGAGCCCGAGCGCGCGCCCGCGCCCGCGC
>JAOPZG010000543.1 GCA_025964215.1 Conexibacter sp. | reverse complement strand
CGGGATGGCGGCGAGCGGTGGCGCGGCGGCCGCGATGGTCGGCGCCGTCGTCAGGCCCGCGAGCTCGGCGGACCAGAAGGTGCGGTCGTGGTCGTGGGTCTCGGAGGTGGCGTAGGCGGCGTCGAGGTCGTCGAGGTCGGCGAGGTCGGCGAGGTCGGCGAGGGTCCCGAAGGGCGAGGTGGTCTCGCCGGCGTGGTGCTCGGCGGCGCGGCGGAGGATGAGGGAGGTGGCGTACGCGTCGGTCGCGAGGTGGTGGATCGCCTGGTACCACCAGAGGTGGCCGTCGGCGTGGCGCAGGAGCGCCTGGCGGGAGAGGGCGCCGGTGGTGAGGTCGATCGGGTGGGTGAGGTCGGCGGCCATCCAGACCTCGGCGGCCGCGGCGTCGACCACATCAACAACGGGAACGGAGACCGATGGCGGGCAGAGCTCCTGCCACGGCTCGCCGTCGTCGCCCTCGCCGAAGCGTGCGTGGAGGCCCTCGGCGTCGGCGAGCGCGGCGGCGACGGATGCCGCGAGACGCGCGGCCGCGGTGCCCGCCTCCGCCTCCACCTCGATCACGTCGGCCGTCACGAACGCCGGGCTCGTCGGGTCGAGCTGCTGGGCGAACCAGATGCCGCGCTGGGCGGAGGTGAGGCGGCGGTGGGTCATGCTGGTGTGGAGGTCGTGGTCGCTGCCTCGATGACCGACCACCAGGTGTCGAGGGTCGGCTCGACCTCGGCGAGGTCCTCGAAGGAGATGGCGATGCCCTGCTCGCGCCAGGTCGTCAGCAACCCCATGACCGCGATGGAGTCGAGGCCCAGGTCCATCAGGTCGGTGTCGCCGCGGAGGGACGCCGGCGGATCTGCGAGGACGGACAGGAGGTCGCCGGCAACCCGGGCACGCGAGAGGCCGCGTGACGGCCGCACGACCAAGTCCTCCAACACGCTCGCCGCCGTCGTAACGACCGCGCAGCGCTGCGCGCCCCATGCGAGCGCCATGCGATGGTCGGCCTCGGAGAAGTCGGCGATCGCGTCGGCCACGAGGAACGGCTGGACCTCCTGCATGAACGCGTGGCACGCCGTCATCAGGCAGCCGATGTGGCCGTAGATCCCGACCACCAGCAGCTGGTCGCGGCCGCGGGCGCGCAGCACGGCATCCAGGTTGGTCCGGACGAACGCGCTGTAGCGCCACTTCGTCAACAAGACATCGCCCTCGCCCGGCGCGAGCTCGTCGACGATCGCCTGGGCCTCGGGGCCGGCGGCGATCCCGTCGCCCCAGAAGTCCTGCAACAACCCGCGCTGGTCGAGCGTCTGGCCGCCGGGCTGCGCGGAGTAGAACACCGGGATGTCGAGCTCGGCGCAGCGCTCCCGCAACGCGTTGATGTTGGACAACAACTCGGGGATCGGCGGCGCGCTGCGGTCGAACGCGCCGAGGAAGTGCTCCTGCATGTCGTGGATCAGCAGCGCGCAGCGGCCGGCCTCGAGCCGCCAGGCAACGCGGTTGGCGGGCAGCTCCGAAGCGCTCGGCATCGGGTAGGGCGTGATGCGCGGAAGGCTCATGCGGGCTCCTTGACGGTCGGGGTCAGCGACGCGGCGAGCGCCGCGCGCAGCTCGCGCCGGCTGACCTTGCCGACGCCGGTCTGAGGGAACGCGGCGACGACCTCGACGCGGTCGGGCACCTTGAACGCGGCCACGCCGCGCTCGCGCAGGAAGCGACGCAGCTCGGCGGCGGTGGGCGCGGCGTGCTCGCGCCGCGCGACGATCACCGCGCACGAGCGCTCACCGAGGCGCGTGTCCGGGACGCCGACGACCGCCGCGTCGTGCACCGAGGGATGCGCGAGCAGATGGTCCTCGACCTCGTCGGGCGCGATCTTCTCGCCCCCGCGGTTGATCTGGTCCTTCGCGCGGCCCTCCACCACCAGGTGGCCGGACGGCAGCCGCCGGACGACGTCGCCCGTGCGGTAGAAGCCGTCGGCCGTGAACGAGCCGGGATCGGCGTCGCCGTAGTACCCGCGGATCGTGTACGGCCCGCGCGTCAGCAGGTGGCCGAGCGCGCCATCCTCGACGTCCGACCCAAGGTCATCGACAACGCGGACCTCGTCGAAGTCGTCGCTGATCGGCCGCCCTTGCGTCCCGACGACGACATCCTCGACATCGTCCAAGCGCGTGTAGTTGACCAACCCCTCCGCCATCCCGAAGACCTGCTGCAGCCGGCAGCCGAAGGCCGGCCCGACGCGCCGCGCGGCCTCCGGCGCGAGCCTCGCGCCGCCGACCTGCAAGAGCTCGAGCGACGACAGGTCGTCGCTCCCATCCGACGCCCGCGCCTCGAGCCACGCGAGCAGCAGCGGCGGGACGAGCGCCGTCACGCTGACCCGCTCGCGCGCGATCAACGCGAACGCCGTGCGCGGGTCTCCCGACGGAGCGAGCACGACCGTCCCGCCGGCGTGCAGCACGCCGAGGATCCCCGGCGAGCTCATCGGGAAGTTGTGCGCGACCGGCAGCGCGCAGAGGTACACGCTCTCCGGCGTGAACCCGCAGATCGCCGCGCTCTCGCGCACCGAGTACAGGTAGTCGTCGTGCGTGCGCGGGATCAGCTTCGGCGTCCCCGTCGTCCCGCCCGAGAGCTGCAGGAACGCGACGGCCGATGCGCACGGCTCCCAGAGCACGCGGCGCTCCGGGCTGCGCAGCGCGTCCAGCTCGCCGGCGAGGATCACGTGCGCGACCGAGGGGACCGCAGCCGCCACGTCCCGCGCCAGCGCCCCGTGGTCGAAGCCCGCGCACCGCTCGACCGTCACGATCGCCGTCGCCTCGGCCGCCGCCGCGAAGGCCTCCAGCTCGCTCCGCCGATGCGCCGGCAGCGCGAACACGGGCAGCGCTCCCACGCGCCAGAGCCCGAAGACCACCTCGACGTAGGCGGGGATGTTGGGGAGTTGGACGACAACCCGGTCACCCGGCGCGATGCCGAGCGCGGCGAAGCCCTGCGCCAGCGCGCCTGCGCGCTCGTCGAGCTCCGCGTAGCTCCAGCGCTCCCCCGCCGAGCCGATCACGGCCGTCCGCGGACCGAACCGCGCCGCCCGCGCCGCGAGGAACGCGCCGAACGTCTCCCCCGTCCACAGCCCGGCCGCGCGATAGCGCGCCGCGTCGGCCTCGGGCCACGTCGGCGAGGCGCGCAGCGGGAACGCGCTCACGCCGCCTGCCCCTCGCGCGCGTCGTCCGCCGAAAGCGCAACCGCGGCCCCCAACCCCAAGGCCTCCAACATGGTCTGGCACTTCGCGGTCGTCTCGGCCAGCTCGTCCTGCGGCCGCGAGGCCGCCACCACTCCCGCGCCCGCCCACATCCGCACCGAGTCGCCCTGGACCTCGCCGCAGCGGATCGTCACCGTCCACTCGCCGTCGCCCGAGGCGTCCTGCCAGCCGACCGCGCCCGAGTAGAAGCCGCGCGGGAGCGCCTCGAGGTGGAGGATCGCGTCGCGGGCGGCATCACGCGGCGTGCCGCAGACCGCGGGCGTCGGATGCAGCGAGGCAAGCAGCGCGAGCGAGCTCAGCGACGGGTCGACGAGCCGCCCGCGGACGCGCGTCGCGAGGTGCCACATCGTCGCGGTGCGGTGCAGCTCGGGGCCGGCCGGCACGTCGAGCACCGAGCACAGCGGGCCCAGCGCCGCGCCGACGGCGGCGACCACGACGGCGTGCTCGTCGCGATCCTTGACCGATCGCAGGAGCTCCGCGGCGCGGCGCGCGTCCTCGGTCGGATCCGGATGGCGGGCGATCGAGCCGGCCATCGGGTGCGCGACGACCTCCAGGCCCATGCGCCGGACGAGCAGCTCCGGGCTCGCGCCCACGAGCGTGCGCGGCGCGGCGGCGCCCTCGGTCGTCGGCAGGTCGACCGCGAACGTGAAGGCGCGCGGGTCCGCCGCGGCGAGGTTGCGAACCACGGCGCGGGCGTCGACCGGGACGCCGGCCTCGACCTCCAGGCCCCGGGCCAGGACGATCTTGCGCAGCGTCCCTGCGTGAAGGCGACGGAGCGCCGCCGTGACCGCCGAGGCGTAGGCCTCGGGCTCGGGGACCTCCCGCAGCCGCACCGCGCGGCGGTCGAGCGCGGCGACCGCGTCGTGCGGCCAGAGCAGCAGCGGGCCGGCGACGTCGAGCGTCTCGGGCACGACGAGCCGCGCGCGCTCGCGGCGGTCGAACGGCACCGCGCCGAGCACGACCGCGGCCGGATGGCCGTCGGCGACGGTCTCGTCGAGGATCCGCGCGGCGCGCTCGGCGATCGTCGTGAGCTGGTCGCGGCGCGCGGTGATCGGCACGGTCGCGTGGATCCCGCGCGCGAGCATCGTGCGCTGGCCGCCCGCGAGCAGGCTGCCTTCGCCCGGGATGTAGGTGTCGAGGAGGTCGTGGGGAGAGGAAGTCATGTTCTTCTAGGCGTTGAGGGTCGCCCCGCCGTCGACGAGGAGGTCGTGCATCGTGATGTGGCGCGCGCGGTCGGAGGCGAGGAACGCGACGGCGTCGGCGACGTCGTCGGGATCCGCGATCCGGCCGAGCGGGATGCCCACGCGGAAGTGCTCGGGCGAGCCCTGGATCGCGCGGCGCGGCGCGCTGCCGTCCGGCCAGAGCGCGGACTGCATCGCCGTGTCGGTCGAGCCGGGCGAGACGACGTTGCAGCGCACGCCGCGCGGCGCGAGCTCGAGCCCGACGCAGCGGGTGAGCATCGTCGCCGCGGCCTTCGAGGCGGCGTAGGCGGCCATCCCGGCGCGCGGGACGCTCGCGGCGTTCGAGCCCACGACGACGATCGCGCCGTCGCCGCGCGCGGCCATCCGGCGGCCGGCCGCGCGGAGCAGGTGGAAGGGGCCGTCGGCGTTGACGGCGAAGGTCGCGCGCCAGTCGGCGTCCGTGGTCGCGTCGTAGGCGGCGGCGTGCAGGACGCCGGCGACGCTGGCCGCGATGGTGAGCGGACCGAGCGCGGCCTCGGCGCGGTCGACCAAGGCCTCCATGTCGGTCGGATCGGCGACGTCGACGCGGCAGCCGAAGGCGCTGCCGCCGCCCGCCACGATCGTCGCGGCG
>JAOPZG010000538.1 GCA_025964215.1 Conexibacter sp. | reverse complement strand
GTGGCCGCGACCCGGACGCCGCCGCGCAGCGTCCCCGCGTGCTCGTCCATCGCCGCCCGCGCGCCCGCGACGTCCGCCAGGATCGCCTCCGCGCGGCCGAGCAGCTCCTCGCCCGCCGGGGTGATCTCCACGCCGTGCGAGGTCCGCCGCAGCAGCTCCAGCCCGAGCTCGGCCTCCAGCCGCCGCACCGCCTGCGAGACCGCCGACTGCGTGACGTAGAGCGACTCGGCCGCCCGCCGGAAGTGCCGGTGGCGCGCGACGGCGGCGAAGTACTCGAGCTGTCGCAGGTCCATGGCGCTGCATTCTGACCGCCGGTCCATGTCCACGCGCCCGCCGCGCCACTAGCGTGAGCGCCCCATGGATGCCTCTGACGTCGAGCTGCTCGAAGCGCTGGTCCACGACGTGCTCGCCGAGCAGTGCGGCGTCGACTTCGCCGACACCGTGACCTGGCTGCACGCGACCGCCGCGCGCGTGCGCCGCAGCGAGGAGGGCGCGGCCGAGGCGCTCTTCACCCGCCTCCAGGCGCTCTCCGAGGGCGACCTCGAGCCGATCATCCGCGCCTGCTCGCTCCAGCTCCAGGTCGCGAACATCGCCGAGGAGCGCGAGCGCCTGCGCCGCCGCCGCGCCTACGACGCCGAGGGCGAGACCCAGCGCGAGTCGCTCGCAGAGACCGCCGGCCTGCTCGCCGAGCACCACGTCGACAACGCCGCCGCGCTCGCCGACCTCCATGTCGAGCTCGTCCTGACCGCGCACCCGACCGAGGCCTCGCGCCGCTCGGTCCTCGACCACCAGTGGGCGATCACCGAGCTGCTGGACCGCGTCGAGGACCCGCGCACCGGGCGCTCGCGCGGTCGCGCGCTGCTCGCCGACCTGCGCGAGGTCCTGACGATCTGGTGGCAGACCGATGAGGTCCGCCGCGCGCGCCCGCACGTCGAGGACGAGGTCCGCCGCACGCTCTACGTCTTCGAGTCGGTCCTCTACGACGCGGTCCCCGCGGTCCTCGACGAGCTCGAGCGCGACCTCGGCCCGTTGCCCTTCGCGCCGGTCCTCGAGTTCGCCTCGTGGCCCGGCGGCGACATGGACGGCCATCCCGAGGTCGGCGCCGACACCGTCACCCGGACGATCGAGCTCCACCGCCGGGCCGCGATCCGGCTGCTGCGCGACCGCGTCGCGCGCCTGGCCCGCCGCTTCTCGCACTCCGGTCGCCGCGTGGAGGTGAGCGACGCGCTCGCCGCGTCGCTCGTCCGCGACGCCGAGGAGCTGCCCGACGCGCGCGTCCTGCGCCGACCCCATCATGAATGGGAGCCGCTGCGAACCAAGTTGGGGTTCATCGAGCGCAGGTTGATCAACATGCTCGACGCCCGCGGCGGGCAGGCGGGCTACGAGGGACCCGCGCAGCTGCGCGCCGACCTCGAGCTGATCGCCGGCTCGCTCGGCTCCGAGCACGTCGCGCACGGCTCGCTGCGGCGGCTGCTGCGCCAGGTCGACATCTTCGGCTTCCACCTCGCGGGGCTCGACCTGCGCCAGAACGCGCGCGTCGTCGACGAGGCCGTGGGCGCGCTGCTGCCCGGCTACGCCAACGCGCCGGAGGAGGAGCGCCAAGCGCTGCTCGGCGAGGCGATCGCCGCCGGGCGCGTCGGCCTGGAGCGCCGGCCGTCGGGGACCGCCGGCGAGCTGGTCGCGGCGCTCGACGCCGCGGCGCTCGCCTCCGAGGCTTACGGCTCCGGCGTGGTGCGCTGCCTGATCGTCTCGATGACCGAGCAGCCCTCGCACGTCCTCGGCGCGCGCTGGCTCGCCCAGCGCGCGGCGCGGCGGACGGGTGGGCGGGCCGAGGGCGCGCTCGACCTGCGCTTCGTCCCGCTCTTCGAGACGCTCGACGACCTCGACCGCGCGCCCGCGACGATGGCCGCGCTCTACGCGTCCGAGCCCTACCGCGAGCTGCTGCGCGCGCAGGGCGACCGCCAGGTGATCATGTTGGGGTACTCGGACTCCGGCAAGGACGGGTCCTTCATCGCCTCGCAGTGGGCGCTGCGCGGCGCGCAGCTCGACCTCGCGCGCCAGGCCGCCGAGGCGGGCATCGAGCTGGAGCTCTTCCACGGCCGCGGCGGGTCGACCTCGCGCGGCGGCGGGCCGACCTACCGCGCGATCGTCGCGCAGCCGACCGGCTCGCTGCACGGCCGGATCCGGATCACCGAGCAGGGCGAGACGATCAGCGCCCGCTACGGCCACCCGGAGCTCGCCGAGCGCTCGCTGGAGCAGACGCTGAGCGCGGTCCTGCTCGCCTCGAACGTCGCGCGGCCGGTCGCGCCGGACGACTGGCGCGCAGACCTCGACCGCCTCGCGCGCCGCTCGCGCGAGACCTACCGCGCGCTCGTCTACGAGGACCCGGACTTCGCGCGCTTCTTCTTCCAGATCACGCCGGTCGAGGCGCTCGCCGACCTCAACATCGGCTCGCGGCCGCCGTCGCGCGGGGGCGACGGGTCGATCGAGTCGCTGCGGGCGATCCCGTGGGTCTTCGCGTGGACGCAGAACCGGATCCTGCTGCCGTCCTGGTTCGGGGCGGGCACCGCGCTGGCCGAGGGCGACCTGGAGCGCTACCGCGCGATGCACGCCGACTGGCCGTTCTTCGCGACGCTCGTCTCGACGCTCGAGATGGCGCTGTTCAAGACCGACCTCGGCGTCGCCGAGCGCTACCTGCGGCTCGTCGACCCGGCGCTGCGCGACCACTTCTGGCCGCAGATCGTCGCCGAGCACGAGAAGGTCAAGTCCTCCG
>JAOPZG010000536.1 GCA_025964215.1 Conexibacter sp. | reverse complement strand
GTGCTGGAAGGCCAGCTCCCCGTCGATGTCGGCCAGCAGCCCCGCGCGGCGTAGCTCGTCAACGGGGCCGAGCAGTGCTGATGGAGAGATGTCGAGCATGGCGGCGAGCCACCCGAACCGGATGCTGCCGCCGAGGATCGAGGCGACCTGCGCCACCTTTCGTGCGTCGAAGGACATCTGGTCCAGGCGGTCGCGCATGCCGTCACGGACGCGCGATGGAAGGCGCGGCTCGACGAGCTCAACCGTTCCGGATACTGCGCGGACCAGACGGTCTTCGAGAAGCCCGCGCAGCAACTCCACCAGCAGGAACGGGCTGCCGTGTGCGCCTTCCATGAGGGTGAGGAGATCGGTGTTCGGGGTCCCTCCGAGCAGGTCGTTGGCGATCTGGCCGATCGCCGGCTCTTCGAGCGGGCCGAGGACGAAGCGCTGCGCGCCGGCCTCCTCGAGGGCCTCGCAGACGTCGCGCATCTCGGCAGACACCTGGTCACCACGAAACGCGAACAACCACAGGATCGGAAGGCCCAGCAGGCGCGCCGGGAGCGTGCGCATGGCGGAGTGGCAGTTGTGGTCTGCCCACTGCATGTCGTCGAGCAGGAACAGCAGCGGAGATTCCAGCGCGGTGCGCTCGAGCAGGGACTCAAGCTGGTCGAGAAGCCAGTAGCGCTGCTCGGGCAGCGCCCGCAGAACACTTCGATCAATCAGCGGTGCCGGTCCGTCGAACATCGCGGTCAGGAGCGCATCCATGGGAGCTACGTGACTGCCCGGCGCGACCGCGCCGTATCCGACCCGCATGCTGTCGCGCGCCGCGATCATGGCGATCTCGGCCAGCATGCGTGTCTTGCCATGGCCGGCCTGCCCTTCGATCAGCAGAACCCCACCATTGCCATGACGCGTTGCGGCGATGTGCTGCTCGACAGCGGCCAGCTCGCCATCCCGACCTCGGAGGGCCGAGGCGCGGCCCGGCGAGCTCGCAAAGGGCTCCATGTTGGCGCGGATCATATCTCTGCACGGCCCGCATGGTGTGGCTGACCACACCATCGGCGTCGTCAGATCCGCTAGACCACGGAGATGCCGAGATCCCGCCTCGCAGGACGATGACCATGCGCCTCGTCGTGGCCGATGACTCCATGCTCATGCGTGCCGGGCTCGTAGGGCTACTCGAGGATGATGGCTTCGAGGTCGTCGCTCAGGCCGCCGATGCCGAGGATCTTCTGCGCAAGGTCGGCGCGCACCAGCCTGACGTCGCGCTCGTGGACGTCCGCATGCCGCCCGACTTCGTCGACGAGGGCCTGCGCGCCGCGCGTGTGATCCGCGAGCGGTGGCCGTCTGTCGGCGTCCTCGTGCTGTCTGAGCACCTCGAGCATGCGATGGCGATGGAGCTGTTCGCAGACGGAACCGACGGGCTCGGCTATCTGCTCAAGCAGCGCGTGACAGACCTCGGGCAGTTCGGCAACGCAATCCGACGCGTCGGCAAGGGAGGCTCGGCGCTCGACCCGAGCGTCGTCTCCCAGCTCCTGGGACGCCACCGCGGCGACAAGCCGTTGGAACTCCTTACGGCGCGCGAGATCGAGGTACTCGGCCTGGTGGCGGAAGGCCGTTCCAACCTCGGGATCGCCGCGCTTCTGACACTGTCCGAACGCGGCGTAGAGAAGCACATCACCAACATCTACGAGAAGCTCGAGATCGGCAGCCAGCCCCTCGACCACCGACGCGTCCGGGCGGCGCTGACCTACCTCGGCGGCGTGCGTCGCTGACGGACGAGGCCGCCTCCCGCCGGATACGCGCGTCGGGTGTTGCGGCTTTCCACACCAGGCCATGCGTGCTGACCGCCCCTCGATCGAGCTGCGGAGCGAGGACGCTTCAGACGTATGGGCCCCTCCGAGCGACGCACGACGAAGGTCCTGCTCGTCGACGACCATGCCCCATTCCTCCGCACGGCGCGGCTGCTGCTCGCCGCCGGCGGCTACGACGTCGTCGGCGAGGCGGGCACCGCGACCGAGGGCTTTGACCAGGCCCTTCTCGCCCAGCCCGACCTCGTGGTGATCGACATCGCACTCCAGGACGGCAGCGGCATCGCTT
The DNA here is from genome assembly GCA_025964215.1 of Conexibacter sp. Taxonomy (GTDB): domain Bacteria; phylum Actinomycetota; class Thermoleophilia; order Solirubrobacterales; family Solirubrobacteraceae; genus Baekduia. The sequence goes on along the minus strand of JAOPZG010000536.1, from coordinate 20,784 downwards.
TGGCCGCGCGGCTCGCCGAGTTGCGGCCTCGCCCGCGCACGGTCCTGGTGTCCAGTCGCGACGCGGAGGACTACAGCGCGGCGGCGAGAGCGAGCGGCGCCGCGGGTTTTCTCACCCGCGCCGAGTTCTCGATCGAAGAGCTCGAAGCGCTCATCGACGACGATCCGCCGGCAGCAGCGCCGTGAGGATCGTGCCGACGCCGGCCGGGCTGTCGACAAAGAACGTGCCACCGAGTGCGCTGACCCGATCGGCGAGGCCGCGCAGTCCGGTGCCCGCGCGCGGATCGGCGCCGCCCCGGCCGTCGTCGGCGACGACGACCTGAAGGTAGTTGCGGCGAACGGCTGCGACCACACCCGCGCGCCGGGCGCCCGAGTGCTTGATGACGTTGGCAATCGCCTCGGATACCAAGAAGTAGGCGGCGAGCTCGACAGGCTCGTCGAAACTGCGGTTGAGCGTGAGGTTGAGCGCGACGGGGGTGGCTGCCCGCGCCGCAATCTCTTCCAGCGCCGCGGCGAGCCCCGCGTTGCGGAGGGTTTCCGGCTGAATGCCTCCGACGAGCTCGGTGAGTTCCTGCAGGCCGGCCTCCAGGCCGTCCATCGCTTCGCGAAGCACGGTCGCGCCTTTCTCGATCTCGCCGCGCGCTACGAGGCGTTCGGCGAGTTGGAGCGTGAGGGTCAGCGAAAGGAACCGCTGCTGCGCGCCGTCGTGCAGGTCGCGCTCGATCTCCTGCCGGCCGCGGTCCTCGGTCTCGAGCAGGCGGGTGCGGGAATTTGCCAGCCTCAATGGGACGCGTGCGTCATGCATCGCCAGCAAGGGGGAGGTGCGCCGCGAGGAGCGTGCGGCCGCCGCTTGCCGGTGCGGCCATGAGCCGGCCGCCGATCGCGCCCACGCGGTCGTTCAGCTCGTCGAGGTCACGATCATGCATCGGGCTCAGTGGCCCGGTTGCATCGTGGCAGACCGCCACCCGCAGGCCGCGTGGACGACGGCTCACGTCGATGCCGATCAACCCCGCCGCACCGTCGACCGCGCGCCGCAGACCGACCTCCACGACGTAGTAGGCGGCGAGCTCGATCCCCTCAGGGAGCCGGCCACCGATCGCACCGTGCAGCGAGACGGCGGTCGGGCAGGAGGCGGCGAGACCGTCGAGCGCCGTGTCGAGACCGCGATCGCTGAGCAGCTTTGGGTGGATTCCGCGGGCGAGTTGCTGGAGTTCCTGCAGCCCGGCCTCGATGGCCCGCCGCGCCGACGCGATCAGCAGCAGCGCCTGAGCACGGTCGGTCTCCAGCTCGCGATGGGCGGCCGCCAGCTGGCCCGAAGCCGCGACGAGCCGTCGCCGTGGCCCAGCGTTCAACTCCTCGGCGATCTCACTCCGAACCCGATCGGCGGCACGCACCGAGCGCTCCCGCGCAGCCTGCCGCGCCGCTGCTCGATGAGCTATCGCGGGCGCCTCGTGCGGCGCTCTGGCCAGCTCGGTCGGGCTCGCGTTCATCTACCGCGACAGTAGGGCCGCGCCGCCGGCGTGCATATTGCGCAAGTGCGCAATCTCTTGTGTGTCGGTGGGGTTACCTCGGCCGGGGCTATGTGCTCGATCACGCGGGATCGACGCTCGCACCCTGTGCGGTGGGACGTACACGGCAGTGTGGAAAGCCACACCACGATCTGCGCGCGAGCCTGACCCCAGCCGCGTGCCGATGCCGGAAGGCTGTCCTCTCGCTCCCAATGCCTCAGAAAGAGGACTCCATGCCGCACATCGTCCTGATCCACGGCGCCTGGGCCGACGCGTCGAGCTGGGCCGCCGTCATCTCGCGCCTGCAGCAGGCGGGCCACACCGTCGACGCCCCGCCGAACCTCCTGCGCGGCGTGGCCCCGGACGCGGCCTACGTCGCCGACTATCTCAGGACCCTCGAAGGGCCGATCGTCCTGGTCGGCCACTCCTACGGCGGCGCGGTGATCACCAACGCGGCGACCGGCAACGAGGCGGTGAAGGCGCTCGTCTACGTCGACGCCTTCATCCCCGACGAGGGCGAGACGGTCCTAGAGCTCGCCAGCGCGCAGCCCGGCTCGGCGCTGGGCGATCCGCCCAAGACCTTCAACTTCGTGCCGTATCCGGGCGCTCCGGAAGGCGAAGTCGACCTGTACATCAAGCAGAGCATGTTCCACGCCGTCATGGCCGCCGATCAGAGCGAGGGCGATGCCCTCATCCGCGCTGCGGGACAGCGGCCGCTGGCCGCCAGCGCCCTGGAGGGCAAGTCCGGGGTTCCCGCGTGGAAGTCGATCCCGTCGTGGGCGGTCATCGGGACCGAGGACCGGGCCATCCCGCCCGCGGAGCAGGTCGTCATGACCGAGCGCGCGAAGGCGAAGACGACCAAGGTCACCGCGGCACACCTCTCGATGATCTCTCAGCCCGACGTCGTCACTGCGGTGATCGTCGAGGCCGCTACCGACGCAGGCGCGCTCCCCAACGCCTGGTAGCGGACCGTTGGTCCACAGACGCGTCGCGTCCGCGGGCGTGCGGCTGCCGGCGACGTATGGCCACAACCGCCCCTAGCTCTCGGGCCCGCCGGTCGCTGCGAAGCGTTCGAAGGCCAGTCTGACGGCCGCTGCGCCCTCGCCGATCGCGGTCGCCACGCGCTTGACGGAGCCGCTGCGGGCGTCGCCGACGCAGAAGATCCCGGGCCGGCTGGTCTCGGCCGCCAGAGGCGCCGGGACCAGCGGGTGGCGGTCTGCAGAGGGGATGTCCTCGCCGGTGAGGATGAAGCCGCGGCCGTCCTGGGCGAGCTGTCCGTCGAGCCAGCGTGTGTTGGGTGCCACGCCGATGAAGACGAACAGACCGCACACGGGCGCGGTCCGCACCGCGCCGCTGGCGGTCTCGGTCAGGTCGACGGCCTCCAGGCCGGGCCCGGCAACGAGCCGCGTGACCTCGGTCCCGCCCACGACGACGATCCGCGGCTCGCGCTCGATCGCGTCGATCAAGTACCTCGACATGGTCTCCGCCAGCTCGGCGCGCCTGATGACGATCTCGACTTGCGTGCATGCGCGCGCGAGGAAGAGCGCGGCCTGGCCGGCCGAGTTGCCGCCGCCGACCACGACGACCGGACCGCCGGCGCACGCGCGCGCCTCCATGCCCGTCGCCGCGTAATAGACGCCGACGCCCTCCAGCTGCTCCATCCCGTCGAGCCCGAGCCGGCGGTAGCGCGCACCCGTAGCGACGATCACCGCGCGGGCCAGGACGCGGCGTCCGTCGTCCAGCGCGACCGCGTGGAGGTCGTCGATCTCACCAAGCTCGACAGCCTGCGTGCCGGCCCGGATACGGGCGCCGAACTTCTCGGCCTGCAACACGCCACGCGTCGCCAGCTCGGCGCCGCTGAGCCCGGCCGGGAAGCCGAGGTAGTTCTCGATCCGCGATGAGGTCCCGGCCTGGCCACCGAGCGCCGTGTCCTCGACCAGGATCGTCGCGAGCCCTTCCGATGCGCCGTAGACCGCGGCGGCCAGCCCGCCCGGACCGCCGCCGACGACGAGCAGGTCGCAGCGATCGTCGCCGTCGGGACCGTCTGCAAGCCCGAGCGCATCCCGCAGGTCGACCATCGTCGGGTTGCGCAGGATCGCGGAGCCGGGGACGAGCAGCACCGGCAGGTCGGCCTCAGGGATCTCGAGCATCCGCAGCGCGGCCGCGGCCTCCGGGTCGGCGTCCAGCTCCAGCCAGCTCGCCGCGAGCTGGTTGCGCGACAGCGTCTCCAGCAGCCGGCGCGTCGGCGCGTCGGCGCGCGAGCCGATCAGCGTGAGCCCTGCGCCCAAGGCCATCAGGTTGGCCCGGCGGGCCAGGAACGTTCGCAAGATCATCTCGCTGAGCCCGGGCTCCTGGGCCATCACCACACGGATCCGCGCCACCGGCACGCGCAGGATCCGCCCGTCGGTCTCCATCGCCGCGCCGAGCGCAGCGCGCTTGCCGGTCAGCAGGTCCAGCTCGCCGAGGAACTCGCCCGGCCCGAACGAGCCGACCGTGCGCTGCTGCTGGCCGTGCTCGGCGATGGCCGCCTGGCCGTCGAGCACCACAATGAAGTCATAGGTTTCGTCGCCGGCGCTGAACAACACGGTCCCGGCGGCTACGCGCTCTTCGGTGCCGTACGGGCGGAGCGTCGCGAGCTCGTCGGCGTCCAGGACATGTCGAGCGTCGCTCATCGCGTCACGCTACCGCCGCCGTCGGGTCTCACCCGGAGGCCGGTCCCCACCGAGTCGGTGTGGTTGCCCACACCACGCTCTCCGTACGGCATCGCCTGGTGGGACCGACTTCGGGCCGGAAGTCTGGGGCGATGGAGCTTCGTCATCTCAGGTACTTCGTCGCGGTCGCCGAGGAGCTGCACTTCCGCCGCGCCGCCGCACGGCTGCACATCGCCCAGCCGGCGGTCAGCGAGCAGATCCGCCGGCTCGAGGACGAGCTCGGCGTCCGGCTCCTGGATCGCACCTCCCGCGGCGTGCAGCTCACCACCGCCGGATCGCTGCTGCTCGACGACGCACGCCGGATCCTGCGCGCCAGCGACGGTGCAGCCCGGGCCGTCCGCGAGCACGGCACCGACGAGCGCCAGCGCCTGCGGCTGGGCTACACACCGCTGGGCCTCCCGCCGAACGTCCCGCGGGTGCTCGGGCGCATGCGCAAAGCGGCCCGGCCGCCGCGTGTCGAGCTCCACGTCGATGACGCACGCACGCTGCTCGGTGACGTCCGCGCCGGCCAGCTGGACTGCGCCGTCGTCTGCCTGCCAGCACCGACGACGGATCTCCGGGTGACGCCCGTAGGTCAGGTCGGGGCCGTGGTCGTGGCGCCGACCGGGTTCTACCGCGACGGACCGCTTACCCTGTCGGCGCTCGGCGCCGCACGTGTTGTTGTCCTTCGGCGAGCCGCCGATCCGGCGTTTCACGATGCCGTGGTCGGTGCGCTCGCGCACCACGGGGTATCCGCAGACCTCGTCCACAGCGTGGCGTCCGGCGCCGACCAGCTCCTGCCGGAGGTGATCGCCGGCGCCGGGGTGGCGATCCTGCCCGGAACGGTGGCAACTCGTCCGGCGCCATCCGGCGTCGCTTTTCACCCCATCGCCGGGCCCGCGCCTTGGCCCCCGGTGGCGATCGTCACGCGCGCCCAGACACCGGCCGCCGCGCTGGCGACGCTCGTCGACGAGCTCGAGCGCATGCACGTGCGCGACGGCGGCTGGCCGATCCAGGCGCCCCTGCTGAGCGCCGTGGCCGCCGGATGACCGAAGGCCGGCCGCGGTGGTGTGGTTGACCACACCACCGACGTGCAGGGAGCCCCGCACACGCCGGTCGCGTGCCTGACGGACACTCGGGCCATGAGCATCACCGACACCAAGCCGGCCGTCGTGTTGATCCACGGATTGTGGGTCAGCGCCCTGAGCTGGGAACACTGGGCCGAGCGCTACCGCGCCCGTGGCTACGAAGTCGTCGCGCGCGGCTGGCCCGGGATGGAAGGTGACCTGGAAGCGTTGCGCGCCGACCCCTCCGGCCTGGACGAGATCGGCGTCGCCGAGGTCCTGGACCACTACACCGAGATCATCGGAGCGCTCGACCAGCCGCCGATCATCATGGGGCACTCCTTCGGCGGGGCGTTCGTTCAGGTCCTGCTGGATCGCGGCCTAGGGGCGGTCGGCGTCGGCATCGATGCCTCGGCGGTCAAGGGCGTGACCAAGCTGCCACTCTCGACGCTGCGCGCCGCCTCCTCCGGGCTCAACAACCCCAAGAACCGCCACCGCTCGATCGACATGACCGCCGACGAGTTCCACTACGCCTTTACCAACACCCTCGACGACGAGGCCGCGACCGCGGCCTACGAGCGCTACGCGGCGCCCGGCCCGGGCAAGGTGCTCTTCGAAGGTGCGCTGGCCAACCTCACGCGCCACAGCCCCCTGACGGTCGACTTCGACAAGGCCGACCGCGCGCCGCTGCTGCTGATCGCCGGCGGCGACGATCACGTCGTCCCGGCCTCGATCGACCAGCAGACGCTCAAGAAGTACAAGAACTCCGAGTCGGTCGTCGACTACAAGGAGTTCCCGGGCCGATCGCACTTCACGATCGGCCAGCCGGGCTGGGAAGAGGTCGCCGATTACGCGCTGGACTGGGCCGAGTCGCACCTGCCGGCGGTCACGCGATGAGCGTCGTTGAAGGCTTCACCGAGCGCAACGCGGGCTTCGCGCAGGACGGCTTTGACGCCGGCCTGAAGATCATGCCGACGGCCCGGACGATCATCATCGGGTGCGTCGACCCGCGTGTCGACCCCGGCGAGGTGCTCGGCCTCGAGCCCGGCGAGACGGCGGTCGTGCGCAACGTCGGCGGCCGCGTCACGCCCGGCCTGCTGGCGGAGCTCGTGATGCTGCGCAAGGTCACCCAGGCTGCGGGCGGCGACCTCGCGGCCGGATGGAACCTCGTGGTCCTGCAGCACACCGACTGCGGGATCACGCGGCTGGACGGCTCGCCGGAGTTGTTGTCGTCGTTCTTCGGCGTCGCTGAGGACGAGCTGGTCGCTAAGGCGATCCACGACCCGCGTGCGGCGGTCGCGCTCGACGTCGCCGCGCTGCGTGCCGAGCCCGGCCTGGCCGGCGAGACGCTCGTGTCCGGCTTGGTCTACGACGTGGCGACGGGGCTCGTGGAGACCGTCGTCGCGCCCGCGCCGATCCGCCAGTAGCTGGCGACGCGCCCGGCGCCGTCTGCGGACGGCGCCGGGGTCCGCCTCCCGTCAGCGGCCGGTCTCCTGCTCGTCGGGCGGGAACTGGAGCTCTTGCACGAGGTCTCCGCGCCGCCGGTCGGGGTCGCCGACACCTTCGGCCTCCTGGAGCGCGGCCGTCAGGGTGCGCGAGCTGGTCGGGGAGCCACGGACGGTCGGTGAGGCGAGCCCTAGGAAGTCGGGTGCGGCACGGCCGCGGGCAGCAGTTCGCCTCGGCCGATCGCGACCGCCGTCCGGGTCGCGATCGCGGCGACCAGCGCGCTCACGGCGGCGAGAAGGAGGTAGCCGTAGACGCGCCAGCCGTTCGGCTGGAGGTCCACCAGCCAGTGCAGCGCGGCGGTCACGACGGCGGTCCAGGAGAAGATGAAGGCCCAGAAGCCCGGGACGAAGCTGAGCCGCAGGAAGGCGGGAAGCAGCCGGATCTGGGCGAGGGCCATGAGCAGGCCGTAGCCGCCGATCGCGGCGGCCGACGCGTCGATGCGGTCGCCGTGGATTGAGAGGTAGGCCAGGGTGGCGGCCGCGGCGGGCGCGACCTCGATCGCGAGCGTCGGCGTCAGCGGCGGCGGGAGCGGCGGGCCGAACATCAGACGCGCGAGAACCATCGAGCCGAGGATGAGCCAGCAGATCAGGCCGAAGCCGAACATGACCTGCGCGAGACGCTCCTGGTGGACGGCGCCTGCGGCGGCCGAGGCCAACAGTCCGCCGGCGACGGTGGGCAGGAAGTAGCCCGGATGCAACTTGATGTACTCGAGCGGGCCGTAGATCCACTGCCCGGTGTACCACGCACCGCTGACCACGACGAGCGCTACGCAGACGTCGACGAGCACGCGTCCCAGCGCCAACGCGTGCGGGACTACCCCGTCGAGCGCCAACACCATCGGCGTGATCACCACCAGCGCGCCGAACGGGCCGAGCACCGGATCGGTCAGGTCAGCAGCAAGCGACCGGTGCCGAGTGGCCGACTGCACGTAGAGCACGAGCACGACCACCCAGACGACGGCGGAGATCGCCAGCAGGACATCGGCGACGGCCTCCGGCGCCTGGTCGTGGACGCCGGCGTAGTACCAGGCGTTGGCGAGCCCGGCGAGGCCGAACGGCACGCCGAACAGATTCAGCGGGATACGGGTGGTGGCGTTCATGAGTCCTTTGCGAAAGCGCGTGGGTCGGCGGCAGGTCGTGGCCTTGCCCGCGGCACGTAGCAACGCCGAACGGCGCGCGAACCGGCCGTGGCTTCCACCCACGCCTCAGCGACGCTTGGCTGCCACCCGCAGATCGTCCCTCCTTCGCGGTCCGAGAAGGGCGCGCTGGCTCGCAGACACGTGGTGTGGGCGACCACACCTCTGCCAAAAAGCCAACGTCGTAAGTTGCCACGCAGCGTGACCGCTGCCCGACACGACGCGAACTCCGACGATTGCGCGCGGTCTAGGGGCTTACACGGGTCCACGAGTGTGCGACCCGCCAGGCGCCACGGGTGCTCCAGCTCTTCGACGCGATCTTCGTCCCCGTGTTCTACGTCGAGACGCTCGCCGCTCGCCGCTCACCGCTCGAACCGGTCACGCGGGCGGCGCCATCCTGCTCCCGCACGACCCGATTTCGGCCAACTCGGCGGGTATGCTCGTGTCACTGGGATGGTCGATAAACCTGGCGAAATCGCTGACATGAGCGTCCAGGATCGTCTGTATGTGCTCGCGGAAGGCCAGGGCGGGTTCTTCACGGCGCAGCAGGCGATCGGAGCTGGAGTCGCGCGGTCGACCCTGACGTACCACGCACGTGACCGCGGGATGCTGCGGCGGGCCGGGCGCGGTGTCTACCGACTGCGCCGCTTTCCGAGCTCACCGTACGAGCACGTCATCTGTGCGTGGCTAGGCCTATCGCGTGCTGGCGCGGTCATATCCCATGTCAGCGCGTTGGAGCTGATGGAGCTCACGGACCTGATCGCCGATGAGGTTCATGTCACGGTGCCGCGATCGAAGCGCGGTGCTGCGGTCCCCGCCGGGGTCCGGGTGCATTTCACGGCTCGACCGATCGAGGGGCCTCACCGGCACACTGTCTCGGGGATGGCGGTCACTGGGGTGGAGCGCACGATCGCCGATGTCGTGCGGGCGGACGGGTGGAGCGAGCAGGTCGATCTCGCGGTGCGCCAGTCGTTGAGCCGTGGGATGACGACGCCGGGTCGGCTGAGCGAGGCGCTGCCCAAGACGTGGCAGAGGCGGTTGCGGGCCGCTGCGAGCGTCGCTGGTCCTGATCGGCTTGCACGGCCGGGCTGATTCGGGCGAGGGGTGATGGCCGGGTTCGTCGACTAGGGATCATGGAGTCGCGCGACGAGCAACCGCCGGAGGACCGGCTTCTGACGGCTGATGAGGTGGCGGCCTTCATGCGCGTGACCCGGTCGTGGGTCTATGCCGAGACGCGTCGCGACGGGCTGCCGCATGTGCGGCTCGGCCGCTATGTGCGCTACCGGCGTTCTGCGATCGAGCGTTGGCTGGAGGTCGGGGAGCGAGGGCCGCGCGCGCGATGACGTGGTGGGGGCGAGATCTGGCCGCTGGCGCCTCTGTTGGTCATGGGTAAGCGCGGCTACGGCACGGGACAGTTGTACGTGGAGTTCGGCTCGTACTACGGCCGCTGGCGCACACTCGATGGCCGCAAGCTGAACCGCAAGATCGGCCAGGCTCGCGAGAAGGGGTCCGCGGAGGGCTTGACGCGCAGCGAGGCCGAGCGGCGCTTCCGACGCATGCAGCAGGAGGAGGAGGCCCGGCCGCGGCCCTCCAGCGACGAGCGGCGGACGGTCGACGACGCGACCGACTCGCTGCGGGGGAAGTTGAAGATCGAGGGCTGCCGGACCTCGTATCTGCAGGGCACGGAGTCGATGCAGCGGGTGCACATCTCCCCGCGGATCGGATCGACGCCCGTCGACCGGGTGACACGGTCGCAAGTTGAAGCGGTTGCGGTCGACATGCTCGAGGCGGGACTGGCACCGAAGTCGGTTCGCAATGTCATTACCTTTCTGCACTCCGTCTTCGAGCACGCGATCGACAAGGGGTGGGCGGCAGAGAACCCGGTGCGCCGCGCGACGCGTCCCAAGCGCCGCCGTGCCGGCGACGCCAACCCCGACCTTCAGTTCTTGACGGTGGCCGAGCTCAAGCGCGTCCTCGCGGTCATTCCCGACGAGGTGGTGCATCGCGAGCCTGCGCCGACGCGTCGCGGGCGTCCTGGGCCGGCGCCGCCGATCCCGCCCGACGTGCTGGGGCCGGTGCTGCGGGTGATCATCCTGGTGGCGGCGCTGACGGGTCTTCGGCAGTCGGAGCTGCTGGGGCTGCGGTGGCGCGATGTCGACTGGGAGGCGCAGCGCATCCGCGTGCGCAACACCTTCGTGCGGGGAGAGCACTCGGGGGAGGGCAAGTCGGACCTGTCGACGCGACGCTCGGTGCCGATGGCCGATCTGGTCGCCGACGCTCTGCGCTCCTGGCGGCCGCGCTCGAACTACGCGACGGCCGACGATCTCGTCTTCGCCCACCCGCAGACGGGCCGCCCGGTGGACGGCGCGAAGGTCAGCCGCCGGTTTAAGCAGGCGTGCAGCGACGCGGGGGTGCGGGTGATCCCGTTCAAGAACTTGCGCCACACGTTCGCGACGCGGCTGGCGGCCTCGGGGCAGCCGCTGCGCTCGATCCAGGAGTTCCTGGGCCACGCCGATTCCAAGACGACCCAGATCTACGCGCATTACGCGCCGTCTGAGCACGAGGTGGACATGGTCAACCAGGCGTTCGCCGAGGACGACGAGGAATAGCCGCGATCCGCGACGCGACGTTGGGGTCGAGCGCGATGGCCCATCCCAGTCGAGATCAGCAGCCGCGGTACCCGGCTGGCGTGGACCCGCTGATCTGATGCGGCTCGCTGATCCCGGCTCGTCGGCGGCTGTCGGAGGTCCTGGCCGCGCGTTCGTTGCTCAAGCTCGAGTGGTCACAGGAGAAGGCGGCGCGGGCGTTGGCCGAGCAGCGCCGAGACCGGGACTGACCGCGGGGACCATAGGCCTGCACGAGCTCGTGGTGCGCTCTCCTGAGCACAATACGCGTTCAGGTATCGTAACTTGCATGGACGCCTCGGTCCTTCTTCGCGACGCCCGCATGCGCGCAGGTCTGTCGCAGGCCGCGCTGGCCCAGGCGGCAGGTACGTCGCAGTCGGCCATCGCGCGCTACGAGACCTGGGCCGCGCAGCCGTCGCTGAGGACGCTTGAGCGGTTGTTGGCCGCCTGCGGTCAGCGGCTGGAGCTGCGCACGGTGCCGACTGCGCGTCTGATCGGGGTCAACGGGTCGGTGGTGCGGCGGCATCGCCGCGCACTGCTGGAGCTAGCGCGCCGCTACGGGGCGCGCAACGTGCGCGTCTTCGGATCGACCGCCCGCGGCGACGCCGGCCCGGACAGCGACGTCGACCTCCTGGTTGACCTGGAGCCGGGGCGCACGTTGCTTGACCTCGTCGCACTGGGGCGCGAGGCCAGCGCGCTGCTGGGCCTGAAGGTCGACGTGGCCATGCTCGACACCCTCCGCGACACGGTGCGCTCGGAGGCTGAGCGTGAGGCGGTGCCGGTATGAGCGGCGGGAACCGCGCGCGCCTTCTGGATCGTCCGAGGCCCGCAGAGACGATCTGCGTTACGCCATCGAAGTCGCCCGTTGCTGCGGCCTATTAGTGCGAGCATTCCACGATGGAGTTCGCCGAGATCGCACCCTTGCTTCGCGCCGTCGCGATGTCGGCGGCCGCTGGAGAAGCGCTTGACCTTCTGGGGATTGCCGTCGAGCTGGGCCGTACCCCGGAGGCGGTCGCCGAGGACCTGCGCTGGCTCCACGCCGCTGGCTTGATCCACCTGGGCGACGAGGAGGAGGGGCACGTTCCGGTGCTCCGGCACGCCGGCCATCAGTGCCTGGCCGCGCGACGCGACGTCAGCGATGACGTGCTCTTCTACCTACCGTCGGTCATCGACGATCTCCATGCGCGAGCCGCGTTGACGAGCGCAGCCCGTCAGCTGACCGACGAGTTCCGCGACGCGGTCATCGATGGGCAGGCGATGTCGGTGGCCCACCGTCTCGTGCCGGCCGCCTTCGCCGGCGCAGTGGACGAGTCGTTGGCCATTAACTTGTTCGCCGCCACGGTGGCGCTGACCTCCCGACTCGGCCTCCAGGAAGCGGCAGGTTGCCTAGCGGAGGAGATCGTCGCGGTCGAACTGTTGACCATCGCGCGAGACGACCTCGACGCTCAGCTCGGCGGCGGCCTCCTGAGCGCCGATGAGGCAGAGCACGCCGCAGAAGAGCTCAGAGGGCTCTTCGAGCTCTTCGAAGATGACGACGTCCTCGACCTGTTCGACATGTCCGAGCCAGCCGACGCCGCGATCGCTGGACACGACCCGGTCAGCCGGCAGATGGGCAAGGTCGACCAACGACTCGAGGCGTGGTTCCGGCCCTTCGGCGGCGTGAACGCGAGCGGCTACTACCGACCCAAAGGCCGCGAGGACGGCGACGGATTGCTGCCTTCCCAGCACGAATAACCACGCACAAAAGACGTCGGGAGCGTCCAAGCTGTGCCGACAGCCCCGCGACCTACGCTCCTGGCCTGGCCGAGTTAATCGCCCGCGGCGCCCGCTACGCGCCGGCTCTCCGACGTACTCGTCGAGCACCCGCCGGCCAAGCTCGACGACGCGCAGGTGACCTCCCTCGCGCGTCCGAAGAGTGATGTCGCGATCGTGCTTGAGATCGCCCGCGACGGCTGCTCCGCCCTGACCTCACGGCGCTAATGGAGCTAGCCGGGGCCGCACAGGGTCTGGCCGCCGCCTCGGCGGCCGCGGCTATGCCGCGTTTGGCGTCGACTGGCCAGCAGCGTCGATGTTGGCGATGAGCTCTCGTAGCGTCGTGGCGGCGGCGTCGATGTCTTCAGGCTGGAAGTCGTTTTCCGCTGCCAGCTTGCGGTAGGGCTCGCGCCAGCTCTCGTACACGGTGACCTCTGGGGGCCAGGTGTGCTTGCCGCGAACCTCGAAGATGTCGATGCACGCTTCGCGGCTACGGAGCAACCCGACCTCTCCTCGGATGAGATCCTCCACGAGCAGGATGTCCATGACGTCGCGGAAGCGGTCGTTCTCTGGGCCGACTTCGAAGACCTCGGTGCAGGCATGCAACTTCTGGGCGACCTGGTAGCGCACCGAGACGCAGCTGACCTTGTCGAGAACGGGAACCTGCAGGCCGTCGACGGGCGCAGCTTCGACGCGGTCGAGCTCGGAGCCCATCTTGCCCTCGACGGGAGCGAGCTCCAGCTTCACGCTGCCCCAGTCGCGCCCCTTGTAGGCCAGACGCAAGCGAACGCGCATCGCGCCGGTGTCGCGGATGGCTTCAGGTGCGTCACGGGTGACCGCGAAGTTGTTGTAGGTCCCCTGCAGCGCCTCGTCGAGAAGGTCCAGCACCTCGTCGGCGCGAGCGCGAAAGGCCGCGTCATAGTCCTTGGTCGTTCGCGCACGGAGCTTGAGACGCAACTCCATTGCCACGCCACCCTTGAGCAAGAAGATGGGCTCATCGTCCTCGTCGCGGACCCGGTCCAGCACGGCGGCTACGACCATCGCATTCAGCCAACCTTGCACACGGGCAGGAGGCACCCCGGCGCTCGTGGCGCGGGCGTTGACCAGCCTCTGAAGATGCCCACGGTCGCCGGGAAGGCGAGGCTTGCCGCTCTCAGGCACCGGCGGCCTCCTCACCGGTGCACTTCGCTTCGAGAGCCGCGGCCTGGCTCTTGGTGATGAGTCCTCGCCCTCTCGCCGCGCCGATGGCCTGGCGGATGAGATGCCAGCCGAGATGGTTCTCGATGCCGCCTTCGATGGCCCGGTGCGCAGTCACGATGGGGATGCCCTCATGCCAACGCAGGTCGGCCTCGTCGAACTCGCCGCGATGCAGCTGGTAGCCCTTCGGCGTCTCCTTACGCGTCCGGAAGTCTCGCGGGACGGTGAGGTGGATGGCGCTGGGGTTGACGTCGCAGAGGTCGTAGAGGTCAAGCGCCGTCTCGTGGCTCAGGGCGCCGCGCCGTCCCGTCCACAACACGGCCTCCATGTACGCGTCCAGGTTGGTGGGCGGAACCATGGGCATGCGATACAGCCCTCGTCCCCGGCGTTCGAGCGTGTGCCGAGCGACCATCAAGCGCAGCTGCGTCGGATCAACGCCGAGATCGCGAGCGTCCTCGGGCGTCAGGAACCCATACTGCTGTTGAGCCTGGTCGAAAAGCGTGGTGAAGACGCGTCCTGGCATCTGGCGCAAAGCGTATCAAAAGCATACGGAATGTGCAGAGGGTGCGTGCCGCCGTCAGGACGCGCGTAACGTATCGTTTCGATACGTTTGGTACGAAGGGAGCGGAATGCGCTCTAGGTCACGGAAAGCGTTGAGGTATCGGGTGGTCGTTCGCACCTCGTTTCACAACTCGGCCCTCGGCCGGCTCGCCCCGACGGCGCCCGGTCACACACTCCTCCCCGCTGGCTCTTAGGAGAAGGTGCTGACCTTTTCTGAGTCTTGTCCGCGACCATCGTCCAGTGCACGGGCCGATGCACGTCTTCCGCATAAGGTACGCTCGCGGCGTGTGTGAGGGTGACGCAGTCTTCGTGGGCGGCGCTGCGGACGATCCAGTCTTCGCGGTGATGCTCGACGCGCTCGAGGCGCCCGCGGGGATCCCGGTCGTGGACTACGCACGCCCGCTGAGCAGCGAGCAGGTGGAGAACGCGCGCAGCGCGCTCGACGCGATCGAGCCGGCGCATGCCGGCGCCGCTGCACGCCTCCACATGCTGTTCGCCGGCTAGTGCTTCCTGAAGACTGGGGCCAGACGCGGGCGCGCCCGGGTGCCTACAAGCTGCCCGAGGCTGAGGCCGAGCTGCTGGCGCGCTACGAGCACGGTGGTCGGTCCAAGCAGCTGCGCAATATCGTCGACGCGGCTCGCGACGGCGGGGCGACGGCGGTGTTCATCGAGGCGCCGTACGTCGACTTCGACTACCGCGCCGAATTCGCGAACCTCTATGCCCGCAGTTTCGTGCCACCGCCCGACCGCTGCGAGCGACTCCTGTTCTTCTCGGGCGAGAAGTTCTTGGGGTTCTCGGTCATGCGACCGACGCACAAGACGGTGGGCCGGTCCGCCGTCGCACCTCCGCCGGAACTCGAGCGGTTCGTCTGCTGCCTCGCCGAGCACAAGGTTCGGCCCTACGGGCAAAGCCACCGCGTCGAGGCCTTCCCCTTCATCAGCCAGGACGCGCAGTACGGCCGCTGCGCGCACGCAGCGATCTGGGCGATCGCCCGCTACCACCACCTCGTGCACCGCACGCCCAAGCACTCGATCGCCGCGGTCGTCGAGGCGGCCGGCACGCGCGAGAGCGTCGACCGCACCAGCAGCTCCGAGGGCCTTTACGTCCAAGAGGTTGCCGCGGCGCTCCGCGGTCTCGGTCTCCCCGCCAAGCTGTACGACCCTCGGCGCCTGCCGCCGAACGAGACGGTGGAGAAGGTGGTCTGCCGCTACCTGAACTCCGGTTTCCCGGTCGCAGTCAACACGCCCGCGCACCTGACGGTGCTCGTCGGCTACGGGCACGACGGAGACGATGTCTTCTTCCTGCGCGCCGACGACAACCTCGGGCCGTATGAACGCGTCGATTGGCCGAACACGCCGGCCGATCGCCTCAAGGAGTGGGACATGCTCCTAGTCCCTTTCCCGGCCCGCATCCACGTGCCGGGCGAGGCCGCCGAGATCACCGCCGGGCTGGAGTTCCTCAAAGCGACCGGCTTCGACGACGATACGGCCGAGTGGCATGAGCGCCAGCTCGCCCTCGATCTGCGCCTACGGACTTACGCGGTCGACGCGGCGGAGTACAAGCTTGCGATCGCGCGCCGCCATCCCGGCAAGGAAGTCGTCGCCCATCATCGCGCCACGCCGACGCCGGCGTGGGTCTGGGTGACCGAGTTCCAGGAGCGTGACGGCAGAGCGGACGCGCGGGTCGTCGGCGAGGTTGTGATCGACGCAACGTCGCATCCTTACCGGCCGCGGTTGATCATGGCCAACGTGCCGCGCCGCTGCTTCGCGCTGTTACCCGAGGAGCGGGTGCCACGTCACATCCCGGTGCCCTACGCGGGGGCCTACGCGAGCGCGATGCCCGACCGCCTGGTCTGAGCCGACGGCGCTGGCTCTCGCCATCAATTGGCCGGCGCGGACCGTCGCTGGTGACGCAGGAACGCCAAATACTCGGCGAGTTGGCGTGCCTCGTCGTCGTCCAGCGGCTCTGACCCCAAGGCGTCGGCGATCAGCGTCGGGACGCGCGACGGGGTGGTCGGAGGCTCGCCAGGCACGGGGTACCCGGCGAGGCTAAGGAGCTCGCCGTACTCGACGTCGAGCACCCCCGCCAGGCCGAAGAGCGCGTGCGGGGACGGTGACGCGACAACGCCGCTCTCGAGCTTCTGAAGGTAGGCGGGGCTGATGCCCGCCGGGTCGGCGGCGGCGCGCAGCGAAAGGCCTCGAACGTTCCGGACGGCCCGGAGTCGATCTCCGAGGGTGATGGGGGGGAGGGCTTGTGTCACCTGGTAGTCACTGTATCGCAGAGTTGACAAACCGCAACCGTCTGTCTACTCTGGTGGACATCGACCACTCCTGATGATGAGAGAGGAGGTGAAGGATGTCCCGCAAGCCTGCGATTCACACGGTGCCCCATGACGGTGGGTGGGCCAACCGCACCGAGGGCGCTTCGCGCGTCTTCGGCGCGGCGCCGACCAAGGCCGAGGCCGAGCAGATCGGCCGCGACAGCGCTCGCGCTCGTCAGACCGAGCAGATGAGCCATCGGCGCGACGGCACGATCGGCGAGCGCCGTAGCTACGGCAACGATCCCAGCCCGCCCAAGGGTTGATCATCCAGCGCGGTCGTCGACGCGGCGATCACCTTGATTCCGACGCCAACAGCTCGGCGGCCGCGCGCTCTTTTCTCATGTCCTACTCCGACCAGATCACCACCAACGTCGAGATCCTCGAGGCGCGCGCTCGCACCCTTGAGCAGCAGGAGATCGACCGGTCGCGGGCGATTGACCAGAAGACGGCGACGCTCATGGCGGCTTCGCTCGTTCTCCTCGGCGCGGGCGTCGCGTTCGCATCCAGGCTCGGCGACATCGACGTCGGCACCGGCGCGCGCACGCTGTGGGCGGTCCTCATCGTCATCGCGATGGTGGCGTTGCTGGCGACCCTGGGGCTGGCGTCCGCGGCGATCCGGCCGCAGACGATCCACACCGCGATCCACATCGACGAGCTCGCCACTTGGAGCACGCCCCGCGCGCTCGACCGCGACCCGACGGACGTGCGGGGCGAGCTCATGATGGCCAGCGTCGACGCCGTCCGGGAGGCGCGGACCGCCAACACGTACAAGAGCAAGAACCTGCATCGCGCGTTCCTTGCGTTCGCGGGCGCGCTTGCTGCGACACTGATGCTCGGAGCCGCGCTGGCGATCCGAGCCACGGAGGAACAACATGATGGACAACCCCGACAGGCCGTCACCACCCCCCGAGGATCTGGAGCCAGGCACGCCCCCGGCGCTTCAGTCGGAGCCCCTGCCGGAACGCGACCCTGACCAACCCCTATTCCGCACGCTCAAGCGCGACCACGCGCTGCGCGAGAGCGAGCACGACGACAGCAGCGAGGACTGAAATGCCCGAAGACGCACCGCCCACTCCGCCCACACCGACCCCTGCGCCGCAGACCAGCGTGCCGCAGAGCCCTCCGCCCGCGTCGGCGCCCGACACGCCGCTGTTTCGTCCGCCGACGATGGAGCACGTGACCGCCGGGCGCACGCCGACCGGCGAGCGCCGCGGCGGCCGTCGCCCCTAGACAGCGCGGACCCCGCGGCTCGGCCGACCGAGCCGCGGGGGTCGAGTTCTCCGGCTAGGACACGAGCCGTCGTACTCAACGCCTGCAACCCGGCGCGCTCGCCCGACGTCACCCGCCATGAGCCGTCGCTCGCGCACTGGACGAGTGGCGCAGCGACCGTTCTTAAACTTGCCCGCGACGGGCGGCTGCACCTCGACACCTCGGCGCTGACGGAGCCAGAGCTCGCCGCGGAATATCACGATTCCCAGCAGCAGGGCCGCGCACGGGCGGCGGCAGATGGCAGAGCTCTCCGGCCGCAAGCGCGAGTGATGTATGGCCAGTCACGTCGGCCGCGAGGCGCCCGGGGCGCTCCCGAACTCGTCTTGCAGTAAGGGGCTGGAGTGCGGAGCGGATAGGAACTCGGCCTGTGCCATGAGAGCCGGAGCGTCGGTGCGGCGCCAGCTGGATCGCGGAGACGACGCTGGCGCCGCGAATCTGCGTCAGAGTTGGGAGCGGACACCGCCGGACCGGCCTGTCCGACAATACGGACAAGGACGTACTTCATCGATCCCCTTACCACACTCGTGGTCTTGCGTGGCGCGGGCCGACTCCTGGCTGGACCGCTTGGGCGGGCGCGCGGAGCGGGTGTAGGAAGCCCGGAGTGGTTGGGCTCGGCACCGGTGCTCGAGATCGAGACGACCGACGCTCGCGGGCATGCCGAACTGCTCCGGGATCCTCGCGTCCACGCTGTGGCGCCGTCGATTCCGATCAAGCTCATCAAGCCGCGGCCAAGGATCCAGGCAGACGTTGAGGACGCGACGGAGCCTGCCGCCGGACCTGCGATGGCTTGGGGCGTCGCAGCCGTCGGGGCTGATAGATCCCGATTCACGGGAAAAGGCGTAATGGTCGCGATCCTTGATACCGGGATCGACCAGGCACATCCGGCTTTCGCGGGCGTCACCATGCAGGTGCAAGACTTCACAGGCACCAGCGGTGAGGACCTCAATGGGCATGGAACCCATTGCGCCGGCATCGTCTTCGGTCGCGATTTCGACGGGCGGCGGATCGGTGTCGCACGGGGCGTTGACCACGCGCTGATCGGGAAGGTGCTCGACGACACCGGCAGCGGGTCGTCGGAGGCTGCGTTTCGTGGGATCAAGTGGGCAAGCGACCAAGGCGCACATGTAGTCTCCATGTCGCTCGGCTTTGACTTCCCCGGTCTCGTCGAGGACTTGGTCGAGAGTGGGTGGCCGGTGGATCTCGCGACGTCGAAAGCGCTTGAGTCCTATGGCGGCAATCTCCGGATGTTCGAGACGCTCATGGCGTTGGTCCGGCCCGTCCAAGGAATGAGCTCGGGCTCAGTGGTGATCGGGGCAGCCGGGAACGAGAGCCGCCGCGACCTCGACAAGGCGTATGAGATCGCGGCGTCCCTGCCTGCGGCCGCCGAGGGGGTTATCTCGGTAGGTGCTCTCGGCAGTGGGCCGGACGGACTGTATGTGGGCTCCTTCTCCAATTCCTTGCCGCTCGTGGCCGCTCCGGGTGTCGACATCCCTTCGGCCAGGTCTGGCGGTGGTGTGAGCGTCCTGACCGGGACGAGCATGGCCTGCCCGCATGTTGCGGGGGTGGCGGCGATGTGGTGGGAGGCTGCTCGCGCCATGGACCTGCCGCCGGACGCGCGAACGGTCGCATCACGGCTCATCGCGACGACGCGGACCGACGGCTTTGTCAGCTCGGTCGGTGCTGCTGATCGCGGCAACGGCTTAGTGACGGCTCCCTGGCCTGGGCACGGCGTGCCATGATTGCGCGGGTGGCGAGCCAGCGACCCGACCCAGTCGTATGAGCCGCTCTGCTGAGCTCATCATTACGCACGCAACACCTCCATGGGGATGGGCGTGGCGGGTCGAGATCTCCGGGCTCGCAAAGAGCACGCAGCGGGTGACGCTGGACCCCTCGGTGTCTGCTCATCAATTGCTCATTGAGCGGTCGCCGGAACGGGAGTTGCCCAATGCGCAGCTCCGCGCCGCGATGACGTCGCTCATCGGGGAAGGGCTGGTGAATGCGCTGCGTGAAGCACGCCTGACGCGGCTTCATGTTCGCGGAGGACGAGAGGCCCAGCTAGCGCTCCATCTGCCCTATGAGTGCTTGTTCGACGTGACCACGCCGCTTGTCGTTCGTCATGTCAACGGGCGGGCGCACCGTCGGCGCCCCGTGGGAGGAACGGGAATGCTCGCCGCCTTCGCGCTGACCGAGGGCGCGCCGTACCTTCCGTTGCATGCTGAGGCGGCGCCTATGGCCGCGATCGCCCGCAACGCTCGGATCGATTACGAGGAGTTGTTCCTTGCATGGACTGCGGACGATCTCCTCAAGCGCGGCCGAGGCCGTGCCGTCGTGCACGTCGCGAGCCACGGGACCGCCGGAACCATCCTCTGCCTCGGTGACGAGCTTGGCACTACCAGGAACCTCAACTCGCGAGATCTGATCGAGGCGTGGCGGGATTCGCCACCGGAGCTCGTCGTCATCAACGCGTGCCATGGGTCGACGGCGTCCGACTACACCTCGTTGTTTCGCGAGGTCGACGGCACGACCATGGCGGTCGCCCGCCGGGCGGCCGCTGCGGTAGGGCCGCAACAAGCCGCCTCTACCTCCATCGCCGTCGATTTGGCTGCCGCGCTAGAGGTCACGGTGGTGTCGATGTCCACGGCCATTGCCGACAGCGCGGCCCGTATGTTCGCAACCGCATTCTACTCACGGTTGCTGACTGACGAAGCTCATGTGTACGAGGCGTTTCGTGACGCGCTGATCGAGAGCGAGTGCTACGACCACGGTGGTCTGCCCATACCCACCCTCTTCGTCGGTGGCCTTCCGCGCCGGTTGCCCGAGCCCGTTGGTGCCGAGCCTCGCGTGCTACCGGATGTCGTGCGACGCTTGGCCTCTTATCACGGAAGCGGGACGCTCTCGCTGGCGAGCGTTGGTCGCACGAACTGGGGCGGCATGCTGGCGGGCGCCGATCCGAGCACATACGCCACGACCTTGGAGATCATCAAGATCGCGGCGGCGGCGCGGGGCATCGGCAGAGACGAACTCAAGGTCGAGGACCTGGGCCGGGGAAGCACGTTGGTGATGTCGCCGCCTACAGACTCCGAGGACTTGGTCCTCGCTCAGTTTCAGCTCGACTTGCTGCTCGCAGACACAGACTCGGCGGAAGTGGAGCTCCTCGGG
>JAOPZG010000514.1 GCA_025964215.1 Conexibacter sp. | reverse complement strand
GCGCCACGCGCGCGGACGTCGTCATGGGCGCCGACCCCACCGGCCGCTTCGACCCGCAGGCGATCTACAAGCGCGACGCGCCCGGCGTCGTGACGATCCTCTCCGGCTTCGGCAGCGCCGCGGGCGGCGACCAGAGCGGCGGGCTCGGCTCGGGCTTCGTGGTCAGCGCGACCGGCGAGATCGCCACCAACGCGCACGTCGTCACCACCGGCGAGGGCGCGTCGATCCGCAAGGCCGGCGAGGTCTTCGTCCGCTTCGCCGACGGCAACCAGGTCGACGCGCGGATCGTCGGCTTCGACCCGTTCTCCGACGTCGCGCTCGTGAAGGTCGACCCGAAGGGCCTGACGCTGCGACCGCTCACGCTCGGCTCGATCGACGCCGTGCAGGTCGGCGAGCCGGTCGCGGCGATCGGCTCCCCGTTCGGCGAGGAGCAGTCGCTCTCGGTCGGCGTCGTCTCGGCGACCGATCGCGAGATCGAGTCGCTCACCGGCTTCCAGACCTCGGGCGCGCTCCAGACCGACGCGGCGATCAACAGCGGCAACTCGGGCGGCCCGCTGCTCGACGGCGGCGGCCGCGTGCTCGGGATCAACTCGCAGATCCGCTCCAGCTCGGGGTCGGGCAGCGGCGTCGGCTTCGCCGTCCCGGTCGACGTCGTCCGCGCCTCGCTCGCGCAGCTGCGCCGCAGCGGCCACGTCCGGTACCCGTACCTCGGCGTCTCGACCCAGGGCGTGTACCCGCAGCTCGCGGCGCGCTTCGCCCTCGGCACCGACCGCGGCGCGATGATCCAGCAGGTCGTCCCGGGCGGGCCGGCGGCCAAGGCGGGGATCGAGGCGGGCACCGAGCGCCGCACGTTCCAGGAGCAGCCGTGGCGGATCGGCGGAGACATCGTCACCGCGATCGACGGGCAGGCCGTGCGCATGGACGCCGACCTCGCGCGGGCGCTCGACGGGCACGCGCCGGGTGACGTCGTGACGCTGCGTGTCGTGCGCGGCGGGAAGTCGCGCGACGTGAAGGTCACGCTCGGCACACGTCCGCTCCAGTCGCCGCGCGGGTAGTTACGCTCAGATGGTGCCTGAGCCCGAACCCGTGACCGACGACGAGCAGCGCCCGCTGATCCTCGTCTCCAACCGCGGGCCGGTGACCTTCGACGACGACGGCGGCTTCAAGCGCGGCACCGGCGGCCTGGTCACGGCGCTGACCGGCTTGGCCGTCCACCGCGAGGTCGTCTGGATCGCCTCGGCGCTGACCGACGGCGACGCCAAGCGCGTCGCCGAGGCCGATGGGAAGTCCTTCGCGGTCGACACCGCGGGCGAGGGCACGTTCCAGGTCCGGATGGTCGAGAGCGACCCCGACGCCTACGACCGCTTCTACAACATCTTCGCGAACCCGATGCTGTGGTTCATCCAGCACTACCTCTGGGACCTCTCCAACGCGCCGGACATCCGCCGCCACGAGATCGAGGCCTTCGAGTTCGGCTACAACGTGGTCAACGAGGATCTCGCCAAGGCGGTCGTGGAGGAGATCGAGGGCGTCGAGGAGCCCGTCGTGATGGTCCACGACTACCACCTCTACACGCTGCCGGCGCTCGTGCGCAAGGCGCGGCCCGACGCGTTCCTCCATCACTTCGTGCACATCCCGTGGACGCAGCCCGACGCCTGGCGCGTGCTCCCGCGCGGCGTGCGGCGCGAGATCTACGAGGGCCTGCTCGCCAACGACATCATCGGCTTCCACACGCGCTCCTACCGCTGGAACTTCCTCCAGTGCTGCAAGGACCTGATGGACCTCGAGGTCGACTTCAAGAACGGCGTCGTGCAATTCGAGGACCGCGAGGTCTGGGTGCGCGCCTACCCGCTGCCGATCGACTCGAAGGCGATCCAGCGCGTCGCGCAGACCGAGCGCGTCGCGGAGTTCGAGGCCGAGCTGCGCCGCCGCCGCCGCGAGCACATCGTGCTGCGCGTCGACCGCGCCGACCTCTCCAAGAACGTCCTGCGCGGGTTCACGGCGTTCGACCTCTTCCTCGAGCAGCACCCGGAGTTCCGCGAGAAGGTCACGTTCATCGCGCAGCTGATGCCGTCCCGGACCGACGTGCCCGAGTACGCCGAGTACCTCGAGCGCATCGAGGCGATCGTCGCGGTCGTCAACCACCGCCACGGCACGCCGGACTGGATGCCGATCCAGCTGAAGCTGAAGGACGACCTGGAGGACGCGGTCGCCGGCTACAAGAACTACGACGTGCTGCTGGTCAACGCGATGTTCGACGGCATGAACCTCGTCGCCAAGGAGGGGCCGATGGTCAACGAGCGCCACGGCGTCTCGATCCTCTCCGAGAACACGGGCGCGCACGAGGAGCTCGGCGAGTACGCGCTGTCGGTCAACCCCTTCGACATCCAGGAGCTCGCCGACTCCATCCACGCCGCGCTGACGATGGCGCCCGAGGAGCGCGAGCGCCGCCACACCGGCCTCAAGGACATCATCACCTCGCGCAACCCCGGTGACTGGATCGACGACCAGATCGCGGACATCCGCAAGAAGGCGGGCGTCGAGGCGTAGGAGGCGGGTCACGGCCGGAACTCCGCGGCGGGCGAGGGCGGAGGGACGGGCGGCGCGGAGTAGACGGGGGCTGCGACCGGCGGCGGCGGGGCGGACGGAGGCGCGGCACGCGACTGGCGCTTGTGGATCCTGCGCGCGTGTCGCTTCCGCGGGTGCGCCGCAGGCGAGCGATGCGCCGCGCGCTTCTTGACCGGCGCCGCCGCGACGGGCTCCTCC
>JAOPZG010000496.1 GCA_025964215.1 Conexibacter sp. | reverse complement strand
CGCAACGTCGGGCGCAAGAAGACCAACGAGATGCTGCTGCTCGGCGCCTTCGCCGCGGCGCACGACGACGACGCCGTCCGCTGCGTCGTCCTGACGAGCACCCACGAGAAGGTCTTCTCCTCCGGCGGCGATCTCGCCGGCTTCGCCGCCGATCAGCCGCTCGTGCTCAAGCACTTCGAGACCGACCGCTTTGCGCGCCTGTTCCGTCTGATCGGCGAGCTCGGCAAGCCCTCGATCTGCGCGGCCAACGGCCACGTCCTCGCCGGGGCCCTCGGCCTCGCGCTCGCCTGCGACCTGATCGTCGCCAAGGACACCGCGACGTTCGGCACGCCCGAGATCAACGTGGGGGTGTTCCCCTTCATGATCATGGCGCTCATCTACCGCAACGTCGGGCGCAAGAAGACCAACGAGCTGCTGCTGCTCGGCGACCGCATCGACGCCGCCGAGGCCGAGCGGATCGGGCTCGTCAACAAGGTCGTCGCCGCCGAGGGCTACGACGCGGCGGTGGAGGAGTGGGCCGTCCGGCTCGCGAGCAAGTCCCCCGTGTTGATGCGGCTGGGCAAGGACGCCATGTACCGCCAGCAGGACCTCGGCTTCGAGGACGCCTTGGAGTACCTGCATCACAACCTCACGCTCGCGTTCTCGACCGAGGACATCCAGGAAGGCGTCGCCGCATTCTTCGGGAAGCGCAAGCCGGAATGGAAGGGCAGATGACGAAAGCGGGGGCCTTCTCCGAGAAGCGCGAGCCGCAGTGGAAGGGCCGATGAGCGGGGAGCCCGCGGTCGTCGGGATGCTGTGCCGCTCCTCGGAGCGGGTCGACGGGGCGGCGGCGGGGACCGAGGCGCTGGCGCGCGAGCTCGCCGAGCGCTGCGCGGTGGCGCCGCGGCTGATCGGCAGCCCGAGCCCGATGAAGGTCGTCGGCTGGGAGGAGGACCTGCGCGGCTCGCGCGGCTGCCTGCTGGAGGCCGGCGGCCAGGTTGACGACGCGCTCGCCGGCGGGCGCCACCCGGTGCTCGTCGCGCCCGACTGCTCGGTGTCGATGACGACGCTGCCCGCGGTCGTGCGCCACCACCCGGACGCGACGATCCTCTGGCTCGACGCGCACGCGGACTTCAACACGCCGGAGACGACCGTCTCGGGCTACCTCGGCGGCATGTGCCTCGCGGCGGCGTGCGGCCTCTGGGACGGCGGCTTCGCGCTCCCGCGCGTGGACCCGACCGCCGTGATCATGTGCGGCCTGCGCGACCTCGACGGCCCGGAGGTCGTGCTGCTGGAGACCAAGGGCGTCGAGCGCATCGCGCGCCCCGGCCTGCTCGCAGAGGCGCTCGCCGGCCGCGAGGTCTTCGTCCACCTCGACCTCGACATCCTCGACCCGACCGTCATCGCCTCGCCCTTCCCGGTCGCCGGCGGCCTCAGCGACGCCGGCCTGCGCACGCTGCTCACCGAGGTCGCCGGCGCCTGCGACCTGCTCGGCTGCGAGATCGCGGGCTTCCACGACCCGGCGCCGGCGGAGCTGATCGCGTCGGTCGTGGAGCCGCTGCTGCCTTGACGGATCCCGAAGTGGGAAGTAGGACTTCCCACTTCTGATGACGGACACCACGAACGCCCCGACCTCGCTGCTGCGCCCCCTCGTCGACGACCTGCTGGAGCGGCGGGCCGCCGCGCTGCTGGGTGGAGGCGAGGAGCGGATCGCCAAGCAGCACGCCGCCGACAAGCTGACCGCGCGGGAGCGGATCGCGCTGCTGGTGGACGCGGGGACGTTCTCGGAGCTCGGCCTGCACGGCGGGATCCACTACTCGGTGCGCGGGCTGGAGGACAAGGCCGCGCCGGCCGACGGCGTGGTCACCGGCTACGGCAAGGTCGACGGCCGGCTCGTCGCGATCGCCGCCTACGACTTCACGGTGATGGCCGGCTCGATGGGCATGACCGGCGAGATCAAGGTCGCGCGGCTGCGCGAGCTCGCGCTCGGCAAGCGGATGCCGATGGTCTGGCTGCTGGACTCGGCCGGCGCGCGGATCCAGGAGGCCGTCGGGTCGCTCTTCGCCGGCTCCGGCCACCTCTTCCGCGAGGAGGTCGTCGCCTCCGGCGTCATCCCGCAGGTCGCCGCGCTGATGGGCCCGTGCGCCGCCGGCACCGCCTACATCCCCGGCCTCGCCGACTTCGTCCCGATGGTCAAGGGCCGCGGCTCGATGGCGCTCGCCGGCCCGCACCTCGTGCGCGCCGCGGTGGGGGAGGACGTCACGCAGGAGGAGCTCGGCGGCTCGCGCGTGCACTGCCGCAAGTCGGGCGTGGGGGACCTCGAGGTCGCCGACGACCAGGAGTGCATCGAGAAGATCAAGGCCTACTTGTCGTTCCTGCCCTCCCACAACGAGGAGCCGCCGCCGATCGCGGCGTGCGACGACCCGATCGACCGCATGGACGAGGAGCTGCTCGACGTCCTGCCCGAGTCCAACCGCAAGCCCTGGGACATGTACGAGCTGATCCGCCGGATCACCGACCACGGCGAGTTCTTCGACATGAAGCCGCAGTTCGCCAAGACCGTCATCACGGGCTTCGCGCGCTTCGGCGGCCGGCCGGCGGGCATCGTCGCCAACCAGCCCAAGCAGCTCGGCGGGATCCTCGACAACGACTCGGCCGACAAGGCCGCGCGCTTCGTCAACCTCTGCAACGCCTTCGGGATCCCGCTCGTCTTCCTGATGGACGTGCCCGGGTTCATGGTGGGGTCGAAGGTCGAGGCCGGCGGCATCATCCGCCACGGCGCGAAGATGCTCTACGCGGTCGCCAACGCGACCGTCCCGAAGATCACCGTCGTCGTCCGCAAGGGCTACGGCGCCGGCTACTACGTGATGAACGGCCGCGCCTACGAGCCGGACCTGATCGTCGCGTGGCCGAGCGCCGAGATCAGCGTGATGGGCGCCGAGGGCGCGGTCGAGATCGTCTTCCGCAAGCAGGTCGAGGCCGCCGAGGACCCCGCGGCCAAGAAGCAGGAGCTGATCGACGCCTACAAGAAGATCATCGACCCTTACATCCCGGCCCGCAACGCGATGATCGACGACGTCATCGACCCGCGCGAGACGCGCCCGGTGATCTGCCGCGGCCTCGAGATGGCCGCCGGCAAGCG
>JAOPZG010000262.1 GCA_025964215.1 Conexibacter sp. | reverse complement strand
GGGCGGTCCTCGGCGGGGCGGTAGCCGGTCGTGGCCTCGAGGCGGGAGCGGCGGTCGTCGAGCTCGGCGTCGGTGACGTCGAGCGAGATCGTGCGGCCCGGGATGTCGATGGCGATGGTGTCGCCGTCCTCGACCAGGGCGATCGCGCCGCCGCTCGCCGCCTCGGGCGAGACGTGGCCGATCGACAGGCCGGAGGTGCCGCCCGAGAAGCGCCCGTCGGTCAGCAGCGCGCACTGCGCGCCCAACCCGAGGCCCTTCAAGTAAGACGTCGGGTACAGCATCTCCTGCATCCCCGGCCCGCCGCGCGGCCCCTCGTAGCGGATGACCACCACGTCGCCGGGCTTGACGCGCTCGCCGAGGATCGCGTCGACCGCGGCCTCCTGGGACTCGACCACGACGGCCGGCCCGCTGAACCGCCAGATCGACTCGTCCACGCCCGCCGTCTTCACGACGCAGCCGTCGACCGCGACGTTCCCGTACAGGATCGCCAGCCCGCCGTCCTTCGAGTAGGCGTGCTCGACGTCGTGGATGCAGCCCTCGGCGGCGTCGACGTCCAGGGTGTCCCAGCGCTCGGACTGCGAGAACGCCGTCGCCGAGCGCTGGCAGCCGGGCGCGGCGTGGAAGAGCTCGATCGCCGCGTCCGACGCGGCGCCGCCGCGGATGTCCCACTCGTCCAGCCAGCCCTGCAACGTCGGCGCGTGCACGGACGCGACGTCGTCGTGCAGCAGCCCGCCGCGGTGCAGCTCGCCGAGGATCGCGGGGATCCCGCCGGCGCGGTGGACGTCCTCCATCACGTAGTGGCCGTTCGGCGCGACCTTGCAGACGCACGGCACGCGGCGCGAGACCTCGTCGATGTCGGACATCGTGAAGTCCAGCTCGGCCTCCTGCGCGGCGGCCAGCAGGTGCAGCACCGTGTTGGTCGAGCCGCCCATCGCGACGTCGAGCGTCATCGCGTTCTCGAAGGCGTGGCGCGTCGCGAGCGCGCGCGGCAGCACCGAGGCGTCGTCGCCGTCGTAGTAGCGCGTGCACAGCTCGACGACCGTGCGGCCGGCCGCCTCGTAGAGCTCCTTGCGCGCGGTGTGCGTCGCCAGCAGCGAGCCGTTGCCCGGCAGCGCGAGCCCCAGCGCCTCGGTCAGGCAGTTCATCGAGTTGGCGGTGAACATCCCCGAGCAGGAGCCGCACGTGGGGCACGCGGCCTCCTCGATGCGCAGCAGGTCCTCGTCGCTCACGTCGCCGCTGACCGCGTCGGCGATCGCCGTGATCAGGTTCAGGCGCTTGCGGACGGTGCCGTCCACGAGCGTCGCGGTGCCGCCCTCCATCGGGCCGCCGGACACGAAGACCGTCGGGATGTCGAGCCGCAGCGCGGCGTTCAGCATCCCCGGCGTGATCTTGTCGCAGTTGGAGATGCAGACCATCGCGTCGGCGCAGTGCGCGTTGACCATGTACTCGACCGAGTCGGCGATGATGTCGCGCGAGGGCAGCGAGTAGAGCATCCCGTCGTGGCCCATCGCGATGCCGTCGTCCACGGCGATCGTGTTGAACTCCCGCGCGATGCCGCCCGCGGCGTGGATCGCCTCGGAGACGATCGTCCCGACCGGCGCCAGGTGCGTGTGGCCCGGGACGAACTGCGTGTAGGAGTTCGCGACGGCGATGATCGGCTTGCCGAAGTCCTCGCGCGCGACGCCCGAGGCGCGTAGGAGCGCGCGGGCGCCCGCCATGTTCCGTCCGTGCGTGACCGTGCGCGACCTGAGCTGCGGCATGTCCACAACAGTACCTCGCACGCTGGCCCCGCCTGGGATAAGGTCGCCCGCATGCATGCGCTCACCGCGTTGGTGCTGGCCGCCGAAGCCGGCGGCGAGGAGAAGTCGAAGACGGTCTTCTACCTCTTCGGCGGGCTCCTGGTCCTGTGGGCCGTGGTGCTCTCGGGCCTCGGGATGTCGTCGGCGAGCTTCCCCGCCACCGTCGGCGCGAAGCGTGGCGTGATCGGGCTCACCGCCCTGCTCATGGCCGCCGCGATGGCGACGGCCGTCATCACCGCGTGACCGAGGACGACGGCCACGCCATCAGCTTCCTGGTCCTGCGCCGGGGCACGCCCGTCCGGTCCGCGGACGGCGTCCAGCTCGGGACCGTCCGCCGCGTCCACGAGGCGAAGCGCGAGCACATCTTCGACGGCATCGACGTCGACACGCCCGAGGGCCTGCGCTTCCTCGACGCGCCCGAGGTCGCCCGGATCGCCGAGCGCTGGGTGACGACGACGTTCCCGGCCGCCGAGAAGGAGGCCAACCTGACCGACCGCGGATCGCGGATCGCCCGCGTCCTGGGCAACACCACCTCGGCCCGGCGGGCCAAGCGCGCGGGCGAGGGCTTGCGCGAGCGCTGGGACCGGCGCTGAGTGGCGGCTCGCCTGCGCGGGGACACTAGTATGCAGAGGCGATCCCCTTACCCGAGAGAGGGCTCCGATCGTGAGCGAGACACAGACGCAGGACGGAGGCGGCGTAGCCGCAGCCGGGCAGGACACGCTGACCGTCACCGACAACCGGACCGGCCAGTCGTACGAGGTGCCGATCACCGACGGGACCGTCCGCGCCATGGACTTCCGCCAGATGAAGACGTCCGAGGACGACTTCGGGTTGATGACCTACGACCCGGCGTTCACGAACACCGCCTCGTGTCGTTCCGCCATCACCTACCTGGACGGCGAGAACGGCGTCCTGGAGTACCGCGGCTACCCCATCGAGCAGCTCGCGGAGAAGTCCACGTACCTGGAGGTCGCGTACCTCCTCGTCCACGGCGACCTGCCCACGCAGCCGCAGCTGGACCAGTGGAAGCACGACATCACGACCCACACGTTCGTGCACGAGAACGTCAAGGAGTTCGTCGGCGGCTTCCGCCACGACGCGCATCCGATGGGCATGCTCGTCGGCTCCGTCGGCGCGTTGTCGACGTTCTACAAGGACGCCAACGAGATCAACGACCCTGAGAACCGGAACATCCAGACGATCCGCCTGATCGCCAAGATGCCGACGCTCGCGGCCTTCGCCTACCGGCACATCATGGGGCAGCCCTACTACTACCCGGACAACGACCTGGAGTACCCGGGGAACTTCCTCAACATGATGTACAAGATGACCGAGCTGAAGTACCAGCCCGATCCTCGGCTCGAGCGGGCGCTCGACATCCTGTTCATCCTGCACGCCGACCACGAGCAGAACTGCTCCACCAACGCGGTCCGCGCGGTGGGCTCCTCGCAGGTCGACCCGTACTCGGCGGTCGCCGCCGGCGTCGCCGCGCTCTACGGCCCGCTCCACGGCGGGGCGAACGAGGCGGTCCTGCGGATGCTCAAGCGCATCGGCACGAAGGAGAACATCCCGGCCTTCATGCAGGGCGTGAAGGACGGCAACGAGCGGCTGATGGGCTTCGGCCACCGGGTCTACAAGAACTACGACCCGCGCGCCACGATCATCAAGAAGGCCTGCGACGACGTGTTCGAGGTCACCGGGGTCAACCCGCTGCTCGCGATCGCGCTCGAGGTGGAGAAGATCGCGCTGGAGGACGAGTACTTCATCTCGCGCAAGCTCTACCCGAACGTCGACTTCTACTCGGGCCTGATCTACGAGGCGCTCGGCCTGCCGATGGACATGTTCCCCGTCATGTTCGCCATCCCCCGCACCTCGGGCTGGATCGCCCAATGGCTCGAGATGACGCAGGTCAAGGAGCAGAAGATCGCGCGTGCGCGTCAGATCTACACCGGCGAGCGCACGCGCGACTACGTCGGGATCGGCGCCCGCTCCTAGGCGCTTCTGATGTGCTGTGCGGCCCGTCGCCTCCGTGACGGGCCGCACAGAGTTTCTGGTCGCGA
>JAOPZG010000444.1 GCA_025964215.1 Conexibacter sp. | reverse complement strand
GACAGGCCCCCGAGGTCCGGGGCGGCAGGCGCCGGCCCGGCCTCGACGAGCGTCATGACTCCGTGGCGGCGGACATCCCGGCCTCGCCGGCGGGCGCGATGAAGCCGGTCCGGATCGCCTTGGCGATCAGCTCGGTCTTCGTGCGCGCCTCGAACTTCGACTTCAGCTTCTGCACGTGGAAGCGCACGGTCGACTCCGAGATGAAGAGCCGCGTCCCGATCTCCTGGTTCGTGAAGCCCTGCGCCGCGAGCTCCAGGACGCGCTCCTGCTGCGGCGTCGGCGTCACGCCGGTCATCCGGCTGCTGACGACCGCGTGCAGCTCGCGCACGATCTGCAGGCCCTCGGCGGCGGCCGGTGCCGCGACGCCGTCCATCACGCGCTCCAGCGCGGCGACCAGCTCGGGCAGCCCGGCGGCCTTGGTCACGTAGGCGACCGCGCCGGCCTCCAGCGCGCCGCGCACCGTCTCCTCGCTCAGGTACGTCGTGAGGATGATCACCGACGTCGACGGGAAGTCCCGGACGAGCTCGCGCGTGAGGTCCTCGCCGCGCATGTCGGGCAACCGCAGGTCGACGAGCGCCACGTCGGGCAGCGTCTGCCGGACGCGGCGGAGCGCCTCCTTGCCGGAGGACGCCTCGGCCACCACCTCGATGCGCGGGTCGCTGGACAGCGCGGCCCTAACGCCCTCACGAACGATGTCGTGATCGTCCACGATCATGATCCGCATGGTTCTCCTCTACCGAGCGGTCGACTCCGGTTCCGACCATACACCGCGAAGGACGGGCTTGCCAGTGGCTCACCCGTCCGCGCGGTCGGTCATTTCAGCGTGCTGCGATCAGACGGCCGCCACGGTCCGCAGCGCCTGCGCGGCGGGCAGCTGGTCGAGGTCGTCGGTGGCGACGTCGACGCCGAGGCTCGCGGCGCAGCCCGGGCAGAAGTGCTCGAGCATCATCACCCGCGGCGCCTCCTTGCGGTCGCGGACGATCATCTCGATCGCGTCGTAGCGCTCGGCGATCGGGTTCTCCGCGGTGACCGCCCCGTCGCGCCAGTTGCCGTCCTCGTCGGCGAGCCGCTCCTCGCACGAGGCGCAGCTCCACGCGCCGTCGGCGCGGACCAGCGAGATGCCGAGGCTGGGCGGCGCGGTGGCCTCCTTGGCCGGGTCGGAGCCGATCCGCTCGCGGCGGATCGCGGCGCGGCGCGCCGTCGTGGCGTCCTCGTCGACCTGCTGGCCGCCCTCGGCCAGGACGACGCCGTAGATCGCGCCGGCGTGGCCGCTCGTCACGTAGCCCGCGACGACGTCGCCGAGGACGAGCGCCGGCGAGCGCAGCAGCGGGTCGCCGAGCCCGGCGCCGCCGCCCGCGGTCGCGACGAAGACGTCGCCGCGCTCGAGGACGATGTGCGTCAGCTTGGAGCGCACGACCTCGGTCTGGCCCTCCAGCCGCTCCATCGTCGGCATCTTGCCGTCGGCCAGCAGCGCGCCGACGTTCGACTTGCGCACCGGGAAGAACGTCCCCGAGGAGCCCGGGTAGCCGCCGCCGAAGCCGTGCGGCGGGACCTGCGCGCAGGCGTTGAAGCACGGGCCGGCCATGCCGTCGCTGTAGTGGATGGCGTAGGCCTGGTCGAGCGACTGGCCGCCGCGGTTCTGGCCGGGGCCGCCCGAGTTGGCGACGAGCCTGCGCCACAGGAAGAGCACCGGGTCGGCGCCCTCGTGGTTCTCGATGTCCGGGATGCCGCCGCCCGTCGTGCAGGTCAGCCCGTAGGCGTCCTGCCCGTCGTTGATCGTCTGCGCGCCGCCGCCGGAGCCGATGGCGTTGTCGGGGTAGAAGATCACCGAGACGCCGCCGTGCTGGTTGTTGCCGAACAGCGCGTTGCCCGGGAAGCCGTCCTGGTGCTGGCCGGCGATGCGCGAGCGCAGGACCGGGTCGTCGCTGAGCGACATCGCCTGCGAGAGCACGTCCTTGGCGAGCTTGCAGGCGCGCATGCCGACCTCGGAGTGCGCGTTGGAGACCGGCGCCGGCGGGATCGAGTTGACGATCGTGCCGGGCTCGCCGAGCTCGACGGTGATCGGCCGCCAGAGGCCGCCGTTCACCGGCAGGTCGCCGTAGACCATCATCGTCATCAGGCCGGTCATGGCCTGCCCGAACATCGGGCCGCGCGTCGAGTTGACGAACGCGTCGATCTGCGGGACGCCGGAGTAGCTGAAGCGCAGGTCCGAGCCGTCCACGACGAGCTCGAGCTCGAGCTGCAGCAGGCGGTCCGGGCCCTCGTGGCCGTCGAACTCGTTCCAGTCGACGGCCTTGTAGACGCCGTCGGGGAGCTTGGAGATGCGGTCGCGGAGGACCTGCTCGCTCAAGTCCTTGTTGATCTCGCAGTACTTCTTGTGGTTCTCGAGGCCGAACTCGTCGATGATCTGGTTGAGCTTGCGGGAGGCCGTGTTGTTGGAGGCCACCATCGAGCGGATGTCGTTCAGCACGGCCCCCGGCGCGCGGACGTTCGCGGCGATGTACTTCTCCCACTCGCCGTCGATCTTGCCGTCGCGGATGATCTGGATCGGCGGGAAGCGCATCCCCTCCTGCCAGACGTCGTGGGCGCCCGGGGCGTAGCCCGAGATGCCGACGCCGCCGACGTCCAGGACGTGCATGTTGGCGAACGACCAGCCCAGGTGCTCGCCGTCGTAGAACGTCGGCATGATGATCGAGACGTCGCCCTGGTGCATGGCGCCGCCGGTGTGCGGGTCGTTGACGACCCAGCCGTCGCCGGGCTTCAGCTCGGCGCCGGCGCGGACGAGGTCGGCAATCACCTGCGTGCCGACCAGCGAGGAGCCGACGTGGAACAGGACGTAGGACGAGAAGCCCAGGTGCTCGGGCGTCGTGTCCATCAGGCACGTCGAGAAGTCCTTGGACTCCGTGACGATCGGCGAGCCGGAGGTGCGGACGAGCGTGATCGCCATCTCGTCGGTGAGGTTCTGCAGCGCCTTGCGGTGGACCTCGGCCGCGATGACGTCGTAGTCAGGGGTGCTCATAGGTCTGCTCTCCTAGCGCGTCAGGACGTAGTTCATGTACTCATCTCGCTCCGCCGTCGTTCCGGGCGGGAGGTAGATCGTGGTGTCGACCGCGTCGATGACGGCCGGCCCCTCGACCTTCGCGCCGACGGTGAACCTCGCGTCGTCGATGATCGGGACGGTCTCCAGCCGGCGCTCGGTCGGCAGGAACACCTCGCGCGTCTCGCGCACGAGGTCGCCGGACGGGCCGCCGTTGCGCGGCGCGGTGCCGAGCGCCGGGCGGTCCTGGCGGCCGGTGACCGTCACGCTGTAGTTGATCAGCGAGGCGGGGACGCCCTCCCACGCGGTGCCCTCGCCGTAGGTGCGCTCGTAGAAGCCGAGGAACTCGTCGAAGAGCGACGAGGCGTCGTCCTGCGTGAGCGCGCGGGCGGGCATCGGGAGCGTGAGCTCGTAGGCCTGGCCGTGGAAGCGGAGGTCGCCGCTGCGCTGGACGTCGATCTGGTCGCGCCCGAAGCCCTCGGACTCCATCTGCGCGATCGCCTCGATGACCATGCGGTCGGCGATGTCGTTGACGCGGTCGACGCCGTCGGGCTTGGAGAGGTCCCAGCCCACGCCCTGGTCGTTGCGCATCACGTAGTCCGACGACAGCAGGCCCAGCGCGCAGAAGACCGACGAGTTGCGCGGGATGACGATCGTCTCGATCCCGAGCCGCTCGGCGATCTGCGAGGCGAACAGCGGCAGCGTGCCGCCGTAGGCCAGGAACAGGAACTCGCGCGGGTCGTGGCCCTTGCCGACGCTGACCTCGCGCACGGCGTTGGCCATGTTGACGACGACGAGGTCGTGCATCGCCGCGGCCGACTCCTCGGTCGACCAGCCGAAGCGCTCGCCGAAGACGCGGTCGAGGACCGCCTTCGAGCGCTCGGGCACGAGCTGCACGCGCCCGCCGAGGTAGTTGTCGGGGTCGATGAAGCCGAGCGTCACCATGGCGTCGGTGACCGTCGGGTCCTCGCCGCCGCGGTCGAGCGCCGCCGGGCCCGGGGTCGAGCCGGCGGAGTGCGGGCCGACCTGCGGCACGCCGCGCTCGCTGACCCAGCCGATCGAGCCGCCGCCCGCGCCGACCGACACGACGTCGACGATGTTGACGCCGGTCATGAACGGGCCGAGCTGGAGGTTCTTGTCGATGGTGATCTCGTTGTCCACGATGATGCCCGTGTCGAACGAGGTGCCGCCCATGTCGCCGAGCAGGACGCGCTTCTTGCCCATCCGCTTGGCGAGCTCGTTGGAGCCGATCGCGCCGGCCGCCGGGCCGGAGCCGAGCAGGCCGAGCGGGTACTCGCGGGCCTTCTCGAGGCTGATGCCGCCGCCGAGGCCCTGGAAGAACGCGAGCCCGCCCTTGAGGCCGGCGGAGCGCAGCTTCTCGTTGAGCGACGTCAGGTAGACGTCGGCGCGGTCCTGCACGAAGGAGTTGAGGATCGCGGTCGTCCAGCGCCGCGTCTCGCCCTCGACCGGGAAGACGCCGTGCGACATCGTGACGAAGATGTCGGGGTAGATCTCCTTGATGGCGTCGCGCGCCAGGATCTCGTGGGCGCTGTTGGCGTGGCTCCAGAGGAAGCAGATCGACAGCGCGTCGACGCCGATCTCCTCGACCAGGTACTTGGCCTGCGACTTGACCTGCTCGACGTCGAGCGGGACGAGCACGGAGCCCGACCAGTCGACGCGCTCCTCGATGTCGACGATCGCGCGGCGGTCCACCAGGTCGGGGACGTTGAGCTGGAGGTGGTCGTCGATCTCGGTCGTCCGCGGGCCGCCCGCCAGGCGGAAGGCGTCGCGGAAGCCGGAGGTCACGAGGACGCCGACGCGCGAGCCGCGCAGCTGCGTGATCGCGTTGGTGACGACCGTCGTGCCGTTGATGAAGAGCTGTGTGCGCTCCAGCAGCTCCTCCATCGTCAGGTCGTAGTTCGCCGCTGCGACGCCGACCGCCTCCAGCACGCCGCGGCTGAAGTCGTCGTACGTCGTGAGCGCCTTGCCGCGCTCCACCTGGCCGCCGTAGACCACCGAGACGTCCGTGTGCGTGCCGCCCACGTCGACGCCGATGAACGCCTGCTGGCCGTTGCCGTTTGCCGCGCTGTCCGTCATCTCTCTCCTCGACCCGATGGTCTTGTTGCCTCGTGGCTCACTCTGCTTGGGACACGCAGGGCGAGCAACTGTCCGAACCGCCAGTCGCCGTTGCCAGGGCGTTACGGGAGCGCCGTCTCGGCGCCCGCGAACCGCTCGCGCAACAGGAACTTCTTGGGCTTGCCGCCGGCGGTGCGCGGCAGCTCGTCGACCACGTGGACCGACGTCGGCTTCTTGTAGGACGCGAGCCGCTGCGTGCAGTACGCGATCAGCTCCTGCTCGTCGACGAGCGCGCCGGGCGCGGCCTCGACGACCGCGCACACGGTCTCGCCCCACTTCTCGTGGGGCAGGCCGATGACGGCCACGTCGGAGACGGTGTGGTGCTCGAGCAGGACGCTCTCGATCTCCGACGGGAAGACGTTCATCCCGCCGCTGATGATCATGTCGCCCTTGCGACCCGAGATGTACAGGAAGCCCTCGTCGTCGAAGTGCCCCATGTCGCCCGTGTGGAGCCAGTCGTCCACGATCAGGCGCGCGGTCATCTCGGGGTCGTCCCAGTAGCCGGAGGTCACCGACGGCGCGCGCACGAGGATCTCGCCGTCGATGCCGGGCGGGACGTCGAGCCCCTCCACGTCGACCAGGCGGATCGCCACGTGCATGGACGGCCGGCCGGCCGAGCCGGGCTTGCGCCGCGCGTGCTCGGGGCGGACGAAGGTGACGCTTCCGCCGCCCTCCGTCAGGCCGTAGACCTGGATGAAGTCCGCGCTCGGGAAAGCCTCCTGCGCGCGGACGGTCGTGTCGTCCGACACGGGCTGCCCGCCGCACATGATCATCCTCAACGCGCTCAGGTCGTAGTCGGCGAGGTTCGGGAGCCGGAGGATCTCGTACAGCATCGTCGGCACCCAGA
>JAOPZG010000253.1 GCA_025964215.1 Conexibacter sp. | reverse complement strand
TCCGCTCGGGCGATCCGCGCGTCGACGTCCAGGCGGCCATCGCGGCCCTGGCCCCCGAGTGGGGCCTGCAGCAGCTCATCGACATCAGCGACGAGCAGGCGCGCAACGACCTCGCCCGCGCGTCGGTGATGGCGCTGAGCTTCGTCGCGCAGAGCGCGCGCGGCCTCGGCAAGCCGTGGGTCCCGCAGGCCGAGGTCGACAAGGGCGGCACGCTCGCCGAGCGCTTCCTCATCCGCTGGCGCGGCGAGGCCCATCCGGATCATGCGAAGGCCGTCGACGCCTACTGGATCTCCGCGGCCGAGCACGGGATGAACGCCTCGACGTTCACCGCGCGCGTCGTCGCCTCGACCGGCGCCGACATCGCCGCCGCGCTCTCGAGCGCGATCGGCGCGCTCAGCGGACCGCTCCACGGCGGCGCACCGTCGCGCGTCCTCAAGATGCTCGACGAGGTCGACGCACTCGGCGATGCCGACAAGTGGGTCAAGGACGCCTTGGATCGCGGGGAGCGGCTGATGGGCTTCGGCCATCGGGTCTACCGCGCCGAGGATCCGCGGGCCCGCGTCCTGCGGCGGACAGCGCGCGACATCGGCTCGGCGCGCTTCGAGGTCGCCGAGGCGCTCGAGCAGGCGGCGCTCGCCGAGCTGAAGGCCCGCCGGCCGGACCGCGTGCTCGCCACGAACGTCGAGTTCTGGTCGGCCGTCGTGCTCGACACCGCGCAGGTCCCGCCGGACTTGTTCACGTCCATGTTCACCTGCGCGCGGGTCGCCGGCTGGTCGGCGCACATCCTCGAGCAGAAGCGCGAGGCGCGCCTGATCCGCCCGACGGCGAAGTACGTGGGCCCTGCGCCGCGGCCGGTTTCCGCGGTCGCGGGCGCCTGAGCGAGCGCCGCGTTAACGGCGCC
Organism: Conexibacter sp.; assembly: GCA_025964215.1. Classification (GTDB taxonomy): domain Bacteria; phylum Actinomycetota; class Thermoleophilia; order Solirubrobacterales; family Solirubrobacteraceae; genus Baekduia. The sequence continues at coordinate 3,429 of JAOPZG010000253.1, read as the reverse complement.
GGCGCCCCGGGGAGACCCGGGGCGCCGGCACCTGCGGAAGAGTCGCCGCGCTGACCGGTGCTGGCGCAGCGGTCAGGCGGCGAGTGCGGAGGGTCGATGGTCCCTACGCATGGAGGTACCGTAATGGAATACGGCGTCGTGTACAAACTGGTACATCGGCGTTCGGGCACCGACGGCGCAATCCGCTCCGGCGCCGTAATCCCGCTGGGCCTGTCCGCTCCCCTAATGTCGCCGATTCGTGGACCATCGGGGTGCGGAGCGCATGGGGTCGCTGCTGGCGGAGATCCGCCATCCCATCCGCCTGCCCATCCTCGTTGCGCTGTCGGAGGAGCACCTCAGCCCGTCGCAGCTCGCCGACCGCCTGAACGTGCCGCTCGACACGGTGGTCTACGCCGTCCGGGCGCTCCATCGGGCGGGTCTGATCGAGCTCGTCCGCGTCGAGCCGGCGGGCGTCGGCGAGAACACCGTGCGCCGCGTCTACCGCACGCTGCGCCGCGACTGGCACCGCGTCGTCGAGGTGCTCGCGGACTTCCTGCCGCAGGATCCGGCGCCGAAGGCCAGCGGCGGCGGCTAGTTCCGCGACGCCGCGTCTCGCGTTGACATCCCGGCTGGTATCCGAATACTGTCCGGTATCTGATGGCCGCCACCACCGCACCCCTGCCGCGCCTGTCACGCCGCGCGCCCCTACCGCCCGGGCCGCGCATGCCGCGCGCCATGCAGACCGTCGGCTGGCTGAGCCGGCCGTTCCAGTTCGTCGAGCGCGCACGCGCCACGTACGGCGACACGTTCACCATCCACATCGGCCGCGACACCTTCGTGGTGCTCTCCGACCCGGCCGACGTCAAGCAGGTCTTCACCGGCGACCCGGCGATCTACCACGCCGGCGCGTCGAACATCATCTTGCTCCCGTTCTTGGGGCACAAGTCCGTGCTGCTGCTCGACGGCGCCCAGCACCTCAGCCAGCGGCGCCTGCTGCTGCCGCCGTTCCACGGCGAGAAGATGCGCCGCCACGTCGGCCTGATGACCGAGATCGCCGAGCGCGAGGTCGCCTCGTGGCCGCGCGGCGTGCCGTTCGCCGTGCATCCGCGCATGCAGGGGCTGACGCTCGAGGTGATCATGCGGATCGTCTTCGGCGTGGACGAGGGCGACCCGCGGCTCGCCGAGCTGCGCACGCGCCTGCGCGGCTTCCTGGAGTCCACGGCCGACCAGCGCGAGATGCGCAAGCTGCTGCTCTACGGCCCCGAGCGCGCCGACAAGCGCCGCATCTTCGCCCACGTGCTCGACCCGGTGGACAAGGTCATCGGCGAGGTCATCGCCGACCGCCGCAAGCGCGACGACCTCGAGGACCGCGACGACGTCCTCTCGATGCTGCTGCTCGCGCGCCACGAGGACGGCACGCCGATGGACGACGTCGAGCTGCGCGACGAGCTCGTCACGCTCCTGGTCGCCGGGCACGAGACGACGGCGACCGCGCTCGCGTGGGCGCTCGAGCGGCTGACGCGCCACCCGGCCGCGCTCGAGCGGCTGACCGACGAGGTGCGCGCGGGCGAGGGCGACGAGTACGTCGACGGCGTGATCAAGGAGACGCTGCGCCTGCGGCCGGTGATCCCGTTCGTGGGCCGCCGCCTGAGCGAGGGGCAGACGATCGGGGGCTTCGACATCCCGGCCGGCGCGCGCGTGGCGCCGTCGATCCACCTCGTGCACCGCCGCGAGGACGTCTACCCGAACGCGGCCGCGTTCCGGCCCGAGCGCTGGCTCGGCGTGCGGGCCAACCCCTACACCTACCTGCCGTTCGGCGGCGGCATCCGCCGCTGCCTGGGCGCGAGCTTCGCCGAGACCGAGATGCGCGCCGTGCTCGGGGCGATCGTCGCCAACGTGCGGCTCTCGCCGGCGCGGCCGGAGAACGAGAAGGTCGGCCGCCGCGTCATCACGCTCGTCCCGGGGCGCGGGGCTGAGATCATCGCCGCATGACGACCCAGTACCGGACCGAGGATGCGAGCAGCGTCATGCGGTCAGCCGCGTGAGCACGCCCGAGCGCCTGACCCGCAAGCAGCGCCAAGAGCACACGCGCAGCTGCCTGCTGGCCGCGGCGGGGCGCGTCTTCGCGCGGCGCGGGCTCGCGCAGGCCTCGGTCGACGAGGTCGCCGCCGACGCCGGCTTCACCAAGGGCGCGGTCTACGCGAACTTCGGCTCCAAGGAGGAGCTCTTCCTCGCGATGCTCGACGTCCGCTTCGCCCATCGCCTGGACGAGATGGACCGCGCGCTGAGCACCGGCGAGTCGCCCGAGGTCCAGGCGCGCGCGGCGGGGCGCGACTTCATCGACTACCTCGCGGTCGACCCGGAGTGGGAGCGGCTCTTCTTCGAGGCGGCGCTGCACGCCTCGCGCGACGAGGAGTTCCGCGGCAAGCTGCACCACCGCTACGCGCAGATGCGCGAGCGGATGGCCGGGATCCTGCGCGCCCGCGCCGAGGCGGGCGGGTTCGACCCGGGCGTCCCGTTCGACCAGCTCGCCACGATGATCTTCGCGATGGCCAACGGCGTCGCGTTCGAGCGCCTCGTCGAGCCCGCCGCCGTGCCCGACGAGCTGTTCTCCACCATGTTGGAGATGTTCACGCTGGGCGCGTTCTCACGCCAGGGCGACGGCGTCGCCGACGGCGACCCGGCCTGAGCCGCGCACGCGGGCGTTGATCCCGAACAGGCCGCCGTGCTCGCGCGTCAGCCAGCGCAGGATCTGCGGGTCCTTGGCGGTGGTGTCGGGGTCGCGAGTCGGGATCACGCAGCGCACGCACGGGTGCAGGAGCTGGAGCTCGAGCTCGCCGACCTGGAGGCGGCGGCCCTCCCAGCCCTCCTCGGCGTAGGCGGGCGCGTCGAGCTCGACGTGGATGTTGGTGCGGAACCGGCGCAGGTCCAGCGCGTGGCCGAGCGCGGCGCCGACGGCCTCCAGCGTGGCCTGCGTCGTGACGAGCACCGAGTTGCCGAGGTCCTGCATCAGGCCGAGGTTGCGGCGCAGCGTGACCGCGCGGCCGAGGTCCTCGGTGAGCGCCTCGGGGAGCGCGGGGTCGTCCCAGGCGAAGCGCGCGCCGGCGGGTCCGGTGAGCAGCGGGAGCGGGACGCCGTCGGGGTCGAGCGCGTCGTCGGGCAGCCCGTCGTAGGTCGCGGCCCAGCGCAGCATCCCGGGCGCCTGGCGGACCGTGAGCTGGCGCGGCTCGCCGCGGTGGACGTCGAAGAGCGCGTGCGCGCGGTCGCCCGCGACGCCGCGCGGATCGAGGCGCAGCGCGGTCGCGTCCTCGCCGGCGAGCGACTTGACGGGCCAGCGGTGGAGCGAGGCGACGGAGCCGGCGGGCACTCGCCTATCGTAGGGCGGGCGTGCCCAGACTCCTCGTCACCGGCGCCTCGGGCCAGCTCGGCGGGGCCGTGGCGGCCGCCGCC
>JAOPZG010000359.1 GCA_025964215.1 Conexibacter sp. | reverse complement strand
CTTGATGGTGGTCTCGTCGGCGTCTCGGGCGACGCCGAGCACCTCATAGGGGTCGCTTGGCACGGTGGAGCTCATGATCCGTAGACGTCCTCGATGAAGCGCGAGAGCTCGTGAGCGGCCTCGCGTACTGAGCGGATGGCGCGCGGGTAGTCCATGCGGACCGGGCCGATGACCGACACGGTGCCGAGCTTGCGGGTCGGCAGGCCGTAGCCGGCGCCGACGACCGCGAGGGACTGGAGCGCGGGAGCTTGGTTCTCGGAGCCGATGCGGACGAGCACGTCCGGCTCCTGGAGCGCGGCGCGCAGGAGGCCGAGGAGCGTCGCGCGACGCTCCAGCATGTTCATCAGCTCGTTGATCTGGGCGAGGTCCTGGACGCGGTGCTCACCGATCAGGCGTGCGGTGCCGTCGACGTAGAGCGTGTCCTCGGCGGTCTCGGCCAGCTCGGTGAAGATCGGCAGCAGCGTGTTGAGGAACGTGCGCTCGTTGATCGTCAGGCTGTTGTCGGCGAGGCGCAGGTGGAGCATGCGGGCGCCGAGGCCGACGCCGGTGAGGCGCTCGTCCAGGAACTGGGCGGCCCAGCCGACGAGGCCGGGGTCGACCGGGCGGTCGAAGGTGAAGACGCGCTTGGTGACGCCGCCGGTGGAGGTGATGACCACCACCATCAGGACCTGCGGCTGGAGCAGGAGGACCTCGACGTGACGGATCGTCGCGGTGTCGATGGGCGGCGCGGAGACGATGGCGAGGAGGTTGGTGACCTGGCTGAGCGTCTCGGAGGTGACGCGCATCGCCTCGTCGACCTCGCGGCGGATCAGCTGCAGGCCGAGCGGGCGCTCGCCGGCGGGGACGAGGCTGCCGCTGCTCAGCTGGTCGACGTACCAGCGGTGCCCCGCGTCGGTGGGGACGCGGCCGGCGGAGGTGTGCGGGTGCGCGAGCAGCCCGTTCTCCTCCAGCATCGAGAGCTCGTTGCGGATCGTCGACGGACCGGCCACGATGTCGGGGTCGGCGGCGAGCGTCTTGGAGCCCACGGGCAGGCCGGTCTCGGTGTACGCCTCGACGACCTTGCGCATGAGCAGCTCTTGGCGGGGCGAGAGCAATGCCCGCCACAGTCTAGAAGGCGGCTGCGGCGGCCTCCGCCAGGGTCAAGCCGGCGCCGCGACCGGCTCCGCGAAGAAGGCGTCGCGGGCGATGGTCGGCACGGCGCTACGGGCGCAGCTCGGCGTCGCCGCGGCGCACGATCGTCGTGCCGGCCTGCGTCGCCTCGGTGTCGACGTGGACGGTGCCGTCCTCGTCGACCGCGCGGACCTTCGAGGTGACGACGATCTCCTGCTCCAGCACGCCCATCCCGCGGAAGCCGACGCTCAGGCGCTGCAGGGTGTGCGGGCCGCCGGCGGCCTCGGTCTGGGCGCGGGCGACCTGGGCCATCGTCCAGAGGCCGTGGAGGATCCGGCCGGGGAGCCCGACCTGCTTGGCGAACTCCTCGTCGATGTGGATCGGGTTGAAGTCGCCCGAGGCGCCGGCGTAGCGTACGGTGAGGTAGCGGTCCGGCGTGACCGTGAGCTCGGGGAGCTCTTGGCCGGGCTCGAAGGCGCTCACGCCCGCACCACGTTGGTCCACGTCCCCACGCTCACGGTGTGCCCGTCATGGTTGGTGGAGACCGACTCGAAGGTGAAGAAGCCGTTGCCGGCGCGCTCGTCGATCGACGTGACCGAGACGACCGTCGTGATCTCGTCGCCGGCGAGGACCAAGGGCCCCCACTTGAACTCCTGGCCGCCGTGGACGAGGCGCGCGAAGTCGATCTGCAGGTCCGGGTCGAAGTACGCGGGGCCCATCGCGGGGCCGCAGTAGACGACGGCGAACATCGGGGGCGCGACGAGGTCCGCGTAGCCGGCGGCGCGGGCGGCCTCGTGGTCGAGGTGCAGGGGGTCCGTCTCCCCCGTCGCCCGCGCGTACTCCTTGATCTTCTCCCGCCCCACGGCGTAGAGCGTGGGCGGATAGGCCTTGCCGACGGCGTCGCTCATGCGTGGCGGGAGCCTACCCGCGTTCGCTGCGTCGCCACCACGCAGCCGAGGACGACGAGCGCGGCGCCGACGGTCGCGGGGCCGACGGACTCGCCGAGGATCAGCGCGGCCCAGGTCAGGCTCAGCACCGGCTGGGCGAGCTGGACCTGGCCGATCTTGGCGACGCCGCCGCGGGCGAGTCCGGCGTACCAGGCGAAGAACCCCAAGAACATCGAGATGAGCGACACGTAGGCGAAGCCGAGCCACGCGGTGGCGCCGGCATGGGCGCCGTCGCCGGCGAGCGCGATCGTCGCCACGGTCGTCGTCAGCGGGAGGCTGATCACCAGCGCCCAGCAGATCGTGCGCGCGCCGCCGAGCTCGCGGCTGAGGCGGCCGCCGACCGCGTAGCCGACCGCGCAGAGCAGGACGGCGGCGACGAGCTCGAGGTCGGGTGCGCCCAGGTCGCCGCCGCCGCGGGTGAGCGCGAAGGCGAGGACGGCGGTGAGGCCGGCGCCGCTCGCGAGCCAGAACGCGCGGGTGGGCCGCTCGCCGGCGAGGACGACGGCGGCGACCGCGGTCGCGGCCGGGAGCATCCCGACGACGACGGCGCCGTGGGAGGCGGGCAGGTGGTGGAGGGCGAGCGAGGTGCAGAGCGGGAAGCCGACGACGACGCCGAGGGCGACCAAGGCAAGGTCCTTGAGTTGGACGCGTGTCGGTCTCGGCGCGCGCGTGACGAGGAGGAAGGCGCCGGAGAGCACGCCCGCGACGACGGCGCGGCCGAAGGCGACGAGCCACGGGTCGAGGTCGGCGACGGCGAGGCGGGTCGCCGGCAGGGAGAACGAGAAGGCCAGGACGCCGAGCGCGCCGAGCGGCAAGCCGGGTGCCAGGCGCGGGTTCTGCACGCGATCTTGCGTTATCGTCCGCGCTGTAGTAACGTTACTCTCGATACTCATGATTGACGGTAACACACAGAGTCGTGTTATCGAGGATGTGCGGACGGCTGCCCGTGCCCTCCCCCCGGGCAGCCGCCTGCCATCCGTGCGTGAGCTGATGGCGCGCCACCGCGCGTCGCCGGTCACCGTGCAGCGCGCGCTCGCGCAGCTGGCGGGTGAGGGGCTGGTGGTGCCGCGGCCGGGGCGCGGGACGTTCGTGGCGGAGCGCGGCGTCGTCGGTGGTGTCGGTGATGCCGAGCCCGTGCGCGCGCCCGACCTCGGCTGGCAGGAGATCGCGCTCGCCGATCGGCCGCCGCTGCCGGCCGCGTCGCTCGACCAGCTGCTGGCGGTGCCGCCGCCGGGGGCGATCGCGCTGACGGGCGGGTACCTGGCTGCCGACTTGCAGCCGTTGGCCGCCTTGGGGAGCGCGCTGGGGCGCGCCGCCCGCCGGCCCGAGACATGGGGCCGGCTGCCCGTCGAGGGGCTGGAGCCGCTGCGCGACTGGTTCGCGCGCGAGGCCGGCGGCCACGTCCGCGGCCACGACGTCGTCATCTGCAGCGGCGGGCAAGCGGCGTTGTCCACCACCTTCCGCGCGCTCGCCGCGCCGGGCGAGCCGGTGCTCGTCGAGTCCCCCACCTACCTCGGCGCGCTCGCCGCGTTGCGCGCGGCGGGGCTGCGTCCGGTGCCCGTGCCCATCGACGAGCACGGCGTGCGGCCGGAGCTGCTGGCGGGCGCGTTCGCGCTGACCGGCGCACGGGTCTTCTACTGCCAGCCGCTGCATGCGAACCCGACGGGGGCGTCGCTGGCTCCTGATCGGCGCGCTGCCGTGCTGGAGGCCGTCGCCGCCGCGGGCGCGTTCCTGATCGAGGACGACTGGGCGCGGGATCTGCGGATCGACGGCGACGCGCCGCCACCGCTGGCCGCCGACGATCCCGATGGGCATGTGGTCTACGTGCGCTCGCTGACGAAGTCCGCGGCGCCGGGGCTGCGCGTGGCGGCCGTGAGCGCGCGGGGCGCGGCGGGCGCGCGGTTGAAGGCGGCGCGGATCATCGACGACTTCTTCGTGTCGGGACCATTGCAGCATGCGACGCTGGAGCTGGTGAGCGCGCCTGCGTGGCGGCGGCATCGGCGTGCGTTGCGCGTGGAGCTGGGCGTGCGGCGTGACGCGCTGGTGGATGCGTTGGGCGAGTTGCTGCCGGCGTGGACGGTGGCCTCGGTGCCGGCCGGCGGGTTGCATGTGTGGGTGCGGCTGCCGGAGGGCGTTGATGATGGTCTGCTGACGGCGCGGGCTGCGGCGGCTGGCGTGCTGGTCTCGCCGGGACGGCCGTGGTTCGCCGCCGAGCCGCCGGCGGCGTTCCTGCGGCTGACGTTCGCGGGGGCGGTGGCGAGCGAGCTGGTGGAGGGCGTGCGGCGGTTGGCGACGCTTTGATGGCGTTCCGCTCGCGGCGTTGGTCGTGGTGCGCGGCGGTGGTCTGTCGGCGACGAGGGAGTGAGGCGGTGATGGCGGTGCGAGGCGCCTGGGGTCGTCCGCCGACGCTCGGGTCGGAGATCCGGGTCGCCCAACCCCTCATATGCAGGGGCTAGACGACCCGGATCCCTCCG
>JAOPZG010000338.1 GCA_025964215.1 Conexibacter sp. | reverse complement strand
GCACAGCAGCGCGGCGGCGCCCCAGTGCACGCCGCCCGCGCCGCGCGACGGCGAGGGCGGGATCGCGACCGCCGTGGCGATCGCCGCGACCGCGAGCGGGACCAAGGCCATCCAGAACAGCGCCTCGTAGCCGAAGCCCGCGACGATCGGGCCGGAGACCACGATCCCCGCGGTCGTGCCGACGCCGAGCATCGCCGAGACCCAGCCGATCCCGCTCGAGACGCGCTCGCGCGGCAGCTCGTCGCTGACGATCCCGAACGCGAGCGGGAAGACCGCGCCCCCGACGCCCTGGATCGCGCGCGCGACGATCAGCACGCCGAGCGAGCGGCTGAGCGCGGCCAGCAGCGTCCCGGCGACCATCAACCCCAACACGACCGTCAGCACGCGCTGCTTGCCGTGGACGTCGAGCCGGCCGGCGATCGGCGTCGCGATCGCCGCGGTCAGCAGGAACGCGGTGATGACCCAGGCCGACGCGGTCGCCGAGGCGTGCAGGCTGCGCTGGATGGCCGGGACCGCCGGCGTCACGCTGGACTGGAGCAGCGCGTAGGCGACGGCGTCCAGGGTGAGCACCGCGAGCGTCGCCTGGGCGCCGCGGCGGATCGCGGGCGCGGCCGTCTCCATCGCCTCGCGACCGTACGTCCGCGCGCGCCGCGCGGGAACGGGCGGAAGCGCCAGTGTGCGGCGCCCCGCGCCCGCTCTACGGTCGCCCGATGACCGGTGCCAGGCGCAGCAGGGCGGTGGTCCAGACCGGGCCGCGGAGCTTCGAGGTCCACGAGCTGGAGCGCCCGCAGGTCGGGCCCGACGACGCGATCCTGCGGCTCGAGCTGTGCGGGATCTGCGGCAGCGACGTCGAGCAGTACGACGGCCGCTTCGACGCGATGGGCTGGACGAGCGGCCCGACGATCCCCGGCCATGAGCCGCTCGGGATCATCGACGAGATCGGCGAGCGGGCGGCGCGGCGCTGGGGCGTGACCGCCGGCGACCGCGTCGCCGTCGAGCCGCTGATCCCCTGCGAGCAGTGCGAGGCCTGCCGCTCCGGCGCGCGCACGCGCTGCGACGGCTGGGGCCGCGTGTTCTCCTACGGGTTGCTCGACACGGGCATCGCCTCCGGCCTCAACGGCGGCTACGCCGACTACATGGCCTTGCACCCCAACACGGTGCTGCACAAGATGTCCAACAAGCTCCCGGCGTCCGTCGCCGTCCTCTTCAACCCGCTCGCGGCCGGCGTGCGCTGGGCCGTCGCGGAGCCCGCGCTCGGACTCGGCGACACGCTCGTCGTCCTCGGCGCCGGCCAGCGCGGGCTCTCGTGCGTGATTGCCGCGCGCGCCGCCGGCGCCGGGCAGATCATCGTCACCGACCTCGCGCGCTCCTCCGACAAGCTCGACTTCGCGCTCGAGCTCGGCGCCGACGCGGCGATCGTCGCCGACGAGGAGGACGTCGTGGCGCGCGTGGACGAGCTGACCGCCGGCCGCGGCGCGGACGTCGTCGTGGACGTCACGCCCGTCGCCACCCAGCCGATGCTCGACGCCGTGGCGATCGTGCGCAACGGCGGCACGGTGATCTGCGCGGGCGTCAAGGGCGGCCCGACGACGCCGTTCGACACGGACGTCATCATGCGCAAGTCCATCACCTTGAAGGGCGTCTTCACGGTGGACTCGCCCTCCTACGTCCAGGCGGTCCGGCTGCTCGAGCGCGGCGACGGCCCGTACGCGCGGATGCACACCGCGAGCTACGCGCTGCAGGACGCCGAGCAGGCGATCCACCACCTCGCGGGGCGCGCGGAGGGGCGGCCGGCGATCAACGTGGCGATCGCGCCCGGGGCCGCGCCGCGCTAGGGGTCCATACTCGGGGCCATGGACTCGCCCCTGGACCGCGTGCTGCCGGAGTTCGCCCACCGCGAGGTGCACACGGTCGTGGTCGACGCCGCGCCCGAGCTGGTGTGGACGGCGCTGCACGAGGTCAGCGGGCGCGACCTGCCGGTGACGCGGCTGCTGACGATGGTCCGCGGCCTCGGCGCGCGCGGCGCGGGCAAGCCGCTGATCGACCGCTTCGTGGCCGGCGGCTTCGGCATCGTGCTCGACGAGCCGCCGCGGGCGCTCGCGATCGCGGCGGCCGGCCAGCCCTGGAAGCCGCGCGGCGGCAAGCGGATCGCGCTGCCGGTGGCCGGCGAGGAGGTCTCGGAGTTCGTCCGGCCCGGCTTCGTCCTGATGGCGATGTCGTTCGGGCTGGAGCCGCTCGGCGGGCGCGGCGGCGGGCGCACGCGCCTCTCCACCGAGACGCGCGTGCAGCCGACCGACGCGGCGGCCGCCCGGACCTTCCGGCCCTACTGGATGGTGGTCCGGGCGGGCAGCGGCATCATCCGCCACGAGCTGCTGCGGGCGGTCAAGCGCAAGGCCGAGAAGGCCGAGAGCGCCGTGCGTCAGGCCGCGGCGGGCGTGAACCCGTAGGCCTCGGCCAGCTCCGGGTCCTTCTGCGCGAGCTGCTCGGCGAGGTCGACCATGACCTTGCACTGCTTCCAGGTCGCGTCGTCCTGCATCTTGCCGTCGATCATGTGGACGCCGCGGCCGTCCGGGATCGCCTCGATGACCTTCTTGGCGAAGGCGACCTCGGCGGGGTCGGGCGAGAAGACCTTCTTGGCGATGTCGATCTGCACGGGGTGCAGCGACCACGCGCCGACGCAGCCGAGCAGGAACGCGGCGCGGAACTGCGCCTCGCAGGCGACCGTGTCCTTGATGTCGCCGAACGGGCCGTAGAACGGCAGCAGGCCGTTCATCGTGCAGGCGTCGACCATGCGCGCGATCGAGTAGTGCCACGGGTCCTGCTGCGCGGTGATGCGTGGGGCGTCGGGGTGCTCGGGGTCCGGGTCGGACATCGAGACGTAGCCCGGGTGGCCGCCGCCGACGCGCGTGGTCTTCATGCGGCGCGACGCGGCGAGGTCGGCCGGGCCGAAGGACATGCCCTGCATGCGCGGCGAGGCGGCCGCGATCTCCTCCAGGTGCGCGACGCCCTGGGCGGTCTCGAGCAGCGCGTGGATGAGGATCGGGCGCGAGACGTTGCCCTTGGCCTCGAGCTGGGCCAGGAGGCGGTCGACGTAGTGGATGTCCCACGGGCCCTCGACCTTCGGGACCATGATCACGTCGAGCTTGTCGCCGATCTCGGTGACCAGCGTCGTGAGGTCGTCCAGGACCCACGGGGACTCGAGCGAGTTCACGCGCGTCCAGAGCTGCGTGTCGCCCATGTCGATGGTCTTGCCGACCTTGACGAGGCCCTCGCGCGCGGCCTCCTTGCGGTCGACCGGCACCGCGTCCTCGAGGTTGCCCAGCACGATGTCCGCCTTGGCGATCGTGGCGGGGAGCTTGGCGACCATCTTCTCGTTCGACGCGTCGAAGAAGTGGATCATCCGGGACGGGGGGAACGGGATCTCCGCGATCGGATCCGGAGCACCCACCGCCAGCGGCTTGAAGAAGTCTCGAGGGCTGCGCATGGGGGGAACCGTAGTGAACGAGCCACCCGCGAGCGTCGAGGGACGACTAATGGCCGGTCACCGGCCATCGATCGTCCCTCGACGCCGAGTG